>NZ_JBNHGE010000033.1:0-31705 GCF_059090935.1 Arthrobacter sp. Y3223166
GGCGTCGGCAGCTGCAGGCGCGAGGGCGGCCGGCGCGGGCGCCGGCGTCGAGATGGCCGCGGACTCGATGAACTACGGCAAGGAACGGCGTGCCGCCGCCCGGATCGGCGTGGCCCTGAGCGTGCTGGCTACCGTCATCCTGGCCGCCGGCGTGGTGGCCCGCGGCCTGGCCGCCCACCGCGTGCCGTGGGGCAACATGTACGAGTTCTGCACCACGGGTGCGCTGATGGTGGCAGTGGTCTACCTGATTGCGCTGACCCGCAAGGACCTTCGCTTCCTCGGCTCGTTCGTGATCGGCCTTGTGGTCGTCATGCTGATCGCGGCGTCCATCGGGTTCCCGACGCCGGTGGCCCACCTCGTGCCCGCCCTGCAGAGCTACTGGCTGATCATCCACGTCTCGGTCGCCGTGCTCGCGTCGGCGCTGTTCACGTTGACGTTCGCCATGTCCGTGCTGCAGCTCGTGCAAGCGAAACGCGAGGCCCGCGGCCGCGCCGGCAAGGCGGACAAGCTGGCCTTCATGCGGCTGGCTCCCTCGGCGCTGACACTGGAGAACGCCGCCTACCGGCTCAACGCCGTCGGCTTCGTGTTCTGGACCTTCACGCTGGTGCTCGGCGCGATCTGGGCCGAACAGGCCTGGGGCCGTTACTGGGGGTGGGACACCAAGGAAGTGTGGACCTTCGTCATCTGGGTGGTCTACGCCGGCTACCTGCACGCCCGCGCCACCCGCGGCTGGACCGGTACCCGCGCAGCCTGGCTGTCCATCGTCGGTTACCTGTGCGTGGTCTTCAACTTCACGATCGTGAACGTCTTCTTCGCCGGCCTGCACAGCTACGCCGGGGTCTAGGACAAGCCGCCGGCATCGGCCAAAGGCCGCGGCCCGAATCAAGACAAAGGACCGCAGCCTCCGAATCAACAGAAGGCCCGCAGCCCCCGAATCAACGGAAGGCCCGCAGCCCATCGGGGCGGCGGGCCTTCTGCGGGTCCGGGGACCGGCGGGAGCCGGACGCCGGCGTCAGGTCAGCGGGCGCCTAGCGGGGCCCGTTCTCCGGGTCGTCTTCGCTCAACTGGCGGTCGTCATGGGCCGCGGGCTTGTCCTCGCCGCCGTGCTTGGGGTCCTCGCGCTTCTTGAGCTCCTGCTCCTTGCGGTTCAGTTCCTCTTCACGTTGTTTGGCGCGGCGCTGCGCATCGAGCGTGCGCAGGAAGGCGATGTCATCGTCCGGGGCCACCGGGCGGGGAGCCTGCTGGGCCTGCCGGCCGCCCGTCCTGGGGCGGCCCCACACGAACCACATCAGGGCTCCGATCAGGGGCACCAGGATGATTGTGAGGATCCATCCCGGTTTTGAGATACTGCGCACCTCGTGCGGCCGCGACCGGATGCACTCGATGAGGGCATAGATCACCACCGCGAGGGCCAGAACCGCGAGCAGGACAAAGAGACGGACCATGAGTCAATTGTAGGTGAGCGTTAAGCCGGGGGCTGATGAATCTTCGGACCGGCCGGACGATCTCGCGGGCAGCGTAAACTTGAGGCGTGGCTTTTTGGAAATTCAGCGCCCTGCGTCTCGGCATCATGGCCGTCATCTTTGTCATCTGCCTGTTTTTGAGGCTGGGTGTCGTCTACTCGGCCCTCGCCGCAGCGATCATGGGCTGGTGCATCACGTACCTGTTCTTCCGCAAGATGAGGGACGAAGCGGGGGCGGCACTGGCGCGCCGGTTCTCCGCCGGAGCCAAGGCACCGAGGACCTCGACGGAGATTTCGGACGCGCTGGCCGAGGACGCCGCCGTCGATCAGCACGGCGAACTGAACGTGGATTCCTACCGCAGGACCCGGGACTCCGGGCAGAAGCCGGACGGCACCCGGCCCGTGGACCGGGGCTGACCCGGCTTCGGGCGAGCCGCCGCCGCGGCTACCGGCCGGGAGGCGGCTACGACAGCCGGCTCAGCACCACGCCGAGCGCGAAGGCGGTGGCGAACCCGAGGTTAATCATCCCGGTCTGCTTGAGTACCGGGATGAGGCTTTCGCGCTTCTTGCCCTTGAGCATCAGCCAGCTCGGCGTCAGGCACGCCGGCACCAGCAGCAGCACCAGCAGGATCCACGGGAAGTCGTAGACCATGATGAGCGGTAGCAGGAGCGCCACCGCGAGCATCATGACGTAGCTGACGCGCGCCGCCTCGTCGCCCATCCGGACGGCCAGCGTCAGTTTCCCCACCTCGCGGTCCGTCGGGATGTCGCGGACGTTGTTGGCCATCAGCAGTGCCGTGGCGATCAGGCCGGTCCCGACCGCGCCGAGGAAGGACGGCCAGCTGACCTGCAGGGCCTGCGTGTAGGTGGTCCCCATGGTGGCCACAATGCCGAAGAACAGGAACACGTACACTTCGCCCAGCCCCCGGTAGCCGTAGGGGTTGTTGCCGCCGGTGTATCCCCAGGCGGCAATCACGCAGCCGACGCCCACCAGCAGCAGCGGCCAGGTCTGCGACAGGATGATCAGGGCGAGCCCGGCCACCATGGCCAGCCCAAAGCTGGCGAACGCGGCGGCCTTCACCGCTTTCGGCTTGGCCAGCCCGGACCCGGTCAACCGCAGCGGGCCCACCCGCACGTCATCGGTGCCGCGGACGCCGTCCGAATAGTCGTTCGCGTAGTTCACGCCCACCTGAAACAGGACAGCGATGAGCGCCGCGAGGAGGGCATGCAGCGGCCGGAAGGAACCCAGGTCGTAGGCGGCCGCGCTGCCGATGATCACCGGAGCGACCGCCATCGGGAGGGTGCGGGGCCGTGCCCCTTCGAACCATTGCCCGGCTGTAGCCACTGTGGAGAGTCCTTACCTGTGGGGGTTCATGCATCGTTGGCTGCGGGCAGCCGCAGCACCGGTCTATTCTCGCCCATGGAAGCGGAAGGCCGGTGCAGCCGTCGCCGCAGGAGTGGCCGATGTCACGGCGACGGCGGTTTCCCGCCACGCGAGCCGCGGTCGTGGCCGGCGGCCTCCGCCGCCGCACGGCGCAGGAGATCGGCCACGGCCAGCCGGTCCGGCTTGCCGTTGGGCAGCAGCGGCAGCGCTTCGAGGCGCACCAGGTGGCGCGGGACGGCGGGGGCGCCCAGCGCCCGGCGCACCCGGGCCTCGATGTCCGCTTCCGCGGCGGAGCCCACGACGGCGGCGCAGACTCTGGTGCCCCACTCGGGATCGTCAATCCCCGCCACCAGTGCGGCCTGGACGCCCGGCAGCCCCTCGATCGCCTCGGCGACGGCCGCCGCGGACACCTTGACGCCGCCGGTGATCAGCACGTCGTCCGCGCGCCCGATGACGGTCAGCGCGCCGGCGTCGTCCGTCTCGCCGAGGTCCTCGGTGCGGAACCAGCGCGTGCCGCCGGACGCGCTGAAATGGGCGTCGGTCAGCTGCGGATTGTCCAGGTAGCCCCCGGCAACCACGTCGCCGCCGATCAGGACCCTGCCTCGCTCCAGCCGGAGGGTGACTCCCTGGAGCGGGACGCCGTCGTACACGCAGCCGCCGCAGGTCTCGCTCATGCCGTAGGTGCGCACGATCTTCAGCGACTGTTTGGCCGCCTCCGCCCGCAGCGCCTCCGGCATCCGGGCGCCGCCGAGCAGGATGGCATCGAACCGGCGCAGCGCCTTGAGCGTTTCGGGCTCCGCCGCGGCGAGCAGCCGGTGCAGCTGGGTGGGCACCAGCGAGGTGATCCGGAACCGGTCGGTCAGGGCGGCTGCCGCGTCGGTGAACGCGCGGGCGGTGAACCCGCCGGACAGGTCCATCGCCCGGGGCCGGGTGCCGGCGTAGAGGGAGCGGACCAGAACCTGGAGGCCGGCCACGTAGTTCGGCGCCAGCGTCAGCAGCCACTGCCCCTCGCCGCCCAGCCGCAGGGCGGTGCCCATCGACGACGCGGCCAGCGCGTCGATCCCCAGCATGGTGGCCTTGGGTGTGCCGGTGGACCCCGAGGTCCGCACGACCGCGGCGGTCCCGGGAACCAGTCCGGGCGAGGACACCGGCACCGGGGTGCCGTCCGGGGCGAGTTCGACGGCGGGGCCCTCGCCGCCCAGCGCCGCGGTCAGCGCTGCCAGTGCCGGCTCGATGTCCATGCCGCCCGCCCTAGAAGTAGTAGGGGAACGACGACCAGTCGGGGTCGCGCTTGGCCAGGAAAGCTTCCTTGCCTTCGACGGCCTCGTCCGTCATGTACGCCAGGCGGGTGGCTTCACCGGCGAAGACCTGCTGGCCGGCCAGTCCGTCGTCGGCCAGGTTGAACGCGAACTTCAGCATCCGGATGGCCTGCGGGGACTGCCGGGCAATGTCCGCCGCGTATTCCAGCGCCACCTCCTCGAGCCGCTCATGGTCCACCGCCTCGTTGACGGCGCCCATGCGGACCATGTCCTCGGCCGAGTACTCCCGGGCCAGGAAAAAGATCTCGCGGGCAGCCTTCTGGCCGATCTGCCGCGCCAGCAGTGCCGAGCCGTAGCCGGCGTCGAAGCTGCCGACCGTGGCGTCGGTCTGCTTGAACTTGCCGTGCTGCCGGGAGGCGATGGTCAGATCGGACACCACGTGCAGGGAATGTCCGCCGCCGGCGGCCCAGCCGTTGACGACGGCGATGACCACCTTAGGCATGGTGCGCATCAACCGCTGGACTTCCAGAATGTGCAGCCGGCCGGCGCGGGCCGGGTCGATGAATTCGGCCGACTCGCCGGCCGCGTTTTCCACCGGGTACCGGTAACCGTCGCGGCCGCGGATGCGCTGGTCGCCGCCGGAGCAGAACGAGTGGCCGCCGTCCTTGGGCGAGGGGCCGTTGCCGGTGAGCAGCACGGTGGCCACATCGGGCGTCATCCGGGCGTGGTCCATGGCGCGGTACAGCTCGTCCACGGTGCCGGGCCGGAAGGCGTTGCGCACTTCCGGCCGGTTAAAGGCGATGCGCACCGCCGGCAGGTCGCGCACCACGTTGCCGCTTGCGTCGCGCTCCACCTGGCGGTGGTAGGTCATGTCCTGGAAGTCGAAGCCTTCCACCACGCGCCACCGCGCCGGGTCGAAGAGGTCGGAAACCTTCTCCGGCAGGGCAGGCTGCGCCGGGACTCCGGCGTGGCCGGCGGTAGTGTTGGCGGTACTGGCTGGGGCGGGGCTCTCGGAAGTCACCCTTCGAGTTTATCGTTGCCGTTCCGCGGCTGCGCCGGGAGCAGTGCCTCCACTAGGCTGTTCGAAACCTGACTCCTTCCGAAAGAGCGACCGTGGGCCATCACCTTGAAATAGTCCGGCACGTCAACGCACCGGTCGACGCCGTGTGGCGCGTGATCACCGACATCCCCGGCTCCGCCCGGACGCTGAGCTCCGTGACGCGGGTCGAGATCCTGACGCCCGGCGACTACGCCGAGGGCTTCCGGTGGCGCGAAACCCGCAAGATGATGGGCAAGGAAGCCACCGAGGAGATGTGGGTGGCGGACGTCGACGCGCCGGCGTCGACGACGGTCAAGGCGGCATCGAACGGCGCCGACTACACCACGAGGCTCACGCTCGCGCCCGTGGACGGCGGCACCCGGCTGGCCATGTTCTTCGGGGCCGAGCTGGAGAACCCGGGAACGCTCCCGAGGCTGATGATGGCGCTCTTCGGAAAGCTGGGACTGCGCGTGGCGCGCAAGCAGATGGCCAAAGACCTGGAAGAGATCGCCGCCAAGGCCGAGGGCCGGGACGAAACCGCCGGTTGAGCCGGCCGGGTTCCGTCGGGGCGCTGCCTCGGACCTTCTGCGTCACGGCAGTTGACCCCTCCCCGGCCGCGTGGGATTCTTTATAGAACGGTCGGTCGGTAATTTTAGTCGCCTGCGGCAGCCGAAGCGACCGCTCATCGTCACCGTTGAACGATCAAGCGCGAGGGATTATTTCTATGGCTGAGGCATTCCTGATTGGCGGGGCGCGGACCCCGGTTGGCCGCTACGGAGGGGCGCTCTCGGCGGTCCGTCCCGACGACCTGGCGGCGCTAGTCGTCAAGGAAGCCGTGGTCCGGGCAGGCATCGATCCGGATGCCGTCGAGGAGGTCATCCTCGGCAACGCCAACGGGGCGGGCGAGGAAAACCGCAACGTGGCCCGCATGGCCTGGCTGCTGGCGGGCTACGGCGACCACGTTCCCGGCATCACCGTTAACCGGCTGTGCGCCTCCGGCCTGAGCGCCATCATCCAGGCGTCGCACATGATCAAGGCCGGCGCCGCGGACATCGTCATCGCGGGCGGCGTCGAATCGATGAGCCGCGCACCCTGGGTGCAGGAGAAGCCGGGCAAGGCCTTCGCCAAGCCGGGCGAGATCTTCGATACCTCCATCGGCTGGCGCTTCGTCAACAAGCGCTTCGCCAGCGGCGACCTCAGCCGCGACGGCAAGATGACCTATTCCATGCCGGAAACCGCCGAGGAAGTCGCCGACGTCTACGGAATTTCCCGCGAGGACGCAGACGCCTTCGCCGTGCAGTCCCACCAGCGGGCCATCGCCGCCATCGAGGGCGGCCGGCTCAAGGAAGAAATCGTCCCGGTGACGGTCAAGGGGCGCAAGGGCGACACCGTCGTCGACACCGACGAGGGACCCCGCCCCGGCACCACCCTCGAGGTCCTGGCCGGCCTGAAGCCCATCAACCGCGCGGACGGCGTGGTGACCGCCGGCAACTCGAGTTCGCTCAACGACGGCGCCTCGGCCATCGTGGTCGCCTCCGAGGCCGCCGTCAAGAAGTTCGGCCTGACCCCCCGCGCCCGCATTGTCGACGGCGCCTCGGCCGGCGTCGCACCGGAGATCATGGGCATCGGGCCGGTGCCGGCCACCCGCAAGGTGCTGGACCGCGCCGGCTGGAGCATCGACGACCTCGGCGCCGTGGAGCTCAACGAGGCCTTCGCCACCCAGTCGCTCGCGGTGCTGCGCGACCTGAAGCTGGACCAGTCGATCGTGAACAACGACGGCGGCGCCATCGCCTTGGGGCACCCGCTCGGTTCCAGCGGATCGCGCCTGGTGGTCACCCTGCTGGGCCGGATGGAGCGCGAAGGCGCGCAGCGTGGCCTGGCCACCATGTGCGTGGGCGTCGGCCAGGGCACCTCCATGATCGTTGAGCGGGTCTGATGCTCTTCGACGACTACTCCTTCAGCACGCTGCGGCTGGACGAGCGGGAGGACCGCGTCCACCTCGCGCTGAACCGCCCGGAGGTCCGCAACGCCATCGACCAGGCCATGGTGGACGAACTGCATGCCGTCTGCGCCGTCCTGGAACGGGCGCCGAGGATCCTCATCTTGTCCGGCACCGAGGTCAACGGCAAGGGAATATTCGCCTCCGGTGCGGACATCTCCCAGCTGCGCGAACGCCGTCGTGATGACGCCTTGGCCGGAATCAATTCCACGGTATTCCACCGCATTGCCCAGCTGCCGATGCCGGTCATCGCGGCGCTCGACGGCTTCGCGCTGGGCGGGGGAGCGGAACTGGCCTACGCCGCCGACTTCCGCATCGCCACGCCTTCCGTCAAGATCGGGCAGCCCGAGGTCGGCCTGGGCATCATGGCCGCGGCGGGGGCCACCTGGCGCCTGAAGGAACTGGTGGGCGAGCCGCTGGCCAAGGAGATCCTGTTGGCCGGCCGCATCCTGGACGCCGAAGAAGCGCTGGCGGCCCGCCTCGTCACCGAGATCCACGAGCCGGCCGCGCTCCTCGACGCCGCGCATGCGCTGGCCGACCGGATCGGCAAGCAGGATGCGCTGGCCGTGCGCATCACCAAGTCGGTGTTCCATACCCCGCGCGAGGCGCACCCGATGATCGATACCATCGCCCAGGGCATCCTGTTCGAGTCGCAGGCCAAGTTCGACCGGATGCAGGCCTTCCTAGATAAGAGCGCGGCCAAGAGCGCGGCCAAGAGCGCGGCCAAGAGCGCAGCCCGCAGTGCGGTCAAGACGGCTGCCGCCGCCCCGGACGGGGACGCCGTCCGAAGCCCCGGCGCCGCAGAGCAGCAAGGATCGAAGTGAGCGAGATGAATTCTGTGCAGACTATTCCCAACAACGTCGGTGTCCTCGGCGGCGGGCGCATGGGCGCCGGCATCGCCCACGCGTTCCTGACGGCGGGAGCCGACGTCGTCGTGGTGGAACGCGACGAGGCCGCCGCCGAGGCGGCCCGCGAGCGCGTGACGGGGGCGCTGGCCAAGAGCGTGGAGCGCGGCACGGCCACCGAACCCCTGGACGCGCTCAAGTCCCGGCTGTCGGTCTCCGTCGACTACGGTTCGTTCGCCGCGTGCGGGCTGGTCGTGGAAGCGGTGCCGGAGGACTTCGAGCTGAAGGCCACCGCGCTGAAGGCCGTCGAGGCCCAGCTGTCCCCGACGGCCTGGCTGGCGACGAACACGTCCTCGCTGTCCATCGCCAAGCTGGCCGACCAGTTGCAGCGCCCGGCGAACTTCTGCGGCCTGCACTTCTTCAACCCGGTCCCGGCCTCGCAGCTGGTCGAAGTGGTGCTGGCCCCGAAGACGTCGGAAGAGCTCGCCGCCGCCTCCAGGAGCTGGGTCGAGGCACTGGGGAAGACCGCCGTCGTCGTCAACGACGCGCCGGGGTTTGCCTCCTCCCGGCTGGGGGTGGCCATCGCGCTGGAAGCCATGCGCATGGTGGAAGAGGGCGTGGCATCCGCGGCGGACATCGACGCCGCGATGGTGCTGGGCTACAAGCACCCGGTCGGCCCGCTCAAGACCACCGACATCGTGGGGCTGGATGTGCGCCTCGGCATCGCCGAATACCTCCATTCCACGCTCGGGGACCGGTTTGCCCCGCCGCAGATCCTCCGCGACAAGGTGGCCCGCGGCGAACTCGGCCGCAAGTCCGGCAAGGGTTTCTTCGACTGGGAGGACTAGCCGCCCGGCGGTAGGCTGCTGCAATGTCGTCCGAACGGTCCCGCGATGCCGGCGCTGTTGCCTGGGAAGGCGCGGTCAACGCCCGCAGGGTGGCGGGGGACATCTTCCGCATGGGCCGCGCCGAATGGCTGACCGCCGCGGGCTGGCAGCAGGCGTACGACGACGGCGTGCGCACCATCGTGGACCTGCGGAACCCGGGCGAGCGCTCGCGCCGGCCGACCGATCCGGTGGTGCCGGCCGGGGCCCTGGATAAATTCACGGTGCTCAACCGGCCGACCGAAGAGCCCGGGCACGCGGAGTTCGCCAACAGCGCCCCGTACATGAACCACCCGCGTTTCTACCTGGACAACGTGCGGGTCTTCCCGCACCTGATCGCCGAGGTGTTCCGCACCCTGGCACACGCGGAGGGCGCCGTCGTCGTCCACTGCTCCGCCGGGCGGGACCGCACGGGCATGGTCTCCATGATGCTGCTGCAGCTCGCGGGTGTCCCGGCCGAGCGGATCGCCGACGCGCACGAGCTGGGCATTCGGGGCATCAACGACTGGCACAGGGTCAGCCCCTACCCGCATCCGGTGGAGCGGTACGTTGGCGGCGACGAGCTGGAGGCGCGGGTGGCGGAGATGCGCGGGTCCCTGCTGCAGGTCTTGGCCCAGCTGGAGGTGGAGCCGTTCCTGCTGCGCCATGGCCTGACGCCCGCCGATGTCGACGCGCTCCGCCGCCGGCTCGCCTGAATCCTTCGGCGGGCGGGCGCCATGCGGTCACCGAAAAGGGGCTGTGCCGGCTGCGGCTGTCATGTAGGCTGGATACGTTACCGACCGACCGTTCAGTATTTTATGTCCCGCCCCATCCTGCGCCAGCACCGGGGCCGGGCGAAGAAAGGGCTGTCAACGATGACCTCTACCGCCGTTGATGTCGAAATTGTTCCCAGCTACATCCAGGATGCCTGGTGGACCCCCGAGGGCGATGTGTCCGGCACCGAGGTCCGCGATGCCAGCACCGGCGCCGTGCTCGCCCGGGTCAGTACGGACGGCCTCGACCTCGCCGCAGCCGTCGAACATGGCCGCACCGTCGGCCAGGCCTCGCTGGGCCGGCTGACCTTCCACCAGCGCGCGCTCAAGCTCAAGGAGTTGGCCCAGTACCTGAATGCGCGGCGCGATGCGCTGTATGAGGTTTCGCACCGCACCGGCGCCACCAAGATCGACAACATGATCGACATCGACGGCGGCATCGGCGTGCTCTTCACCTTCGGGTCCAAGGGGCGGCGCGAACTGCCGAACTCGCAAATCGTGGTGGACGGCCCGGCAGAGGTGCTGGCCAAGGACGGCTCGTTCATGGGCCAGCACATCTACACCCGGATTCCCGGCGTGGCCGTGCAGATCAATGCCTTCAACTTCCCGGTGTGGGGCATGCTCGAGAAGTTCGCGCCGGCCTTCATCGCCGGCGTGCCCACCATCGTCAAGCCGGCCACTCCCACCGGTTACGTGGCCGCCGCCGCTGTGAAGCTGATCATCGAGTCCAACATCCTGCCGGCCGGTTCACTCCAGCTGATTTCCGGTTCTGCCCGTGACCTGCTGGACCATTTGGATTACCGCGACGCCGTGGCCTTCACCGGGTCCGCCGACACCGCGAACCTGCTGAAGTCCCACCCGAACGTGGCCCAGGGCGGCATCCGTTTCACCGCCGAGGCGGATTCGCTCAACGCCGCGATCCTCGGGCCCGACGCGGTGCCGGGCACCCCGGAGTTCGACGCGTACATCAAGTCGCTGGTCACCGAAATGACGGCCAAGGCGGGCCAGAAGTGCACCTCGATCCGCCGCGCCATCGTCCCCAAGGACCGCATGCAGGACGTCGCCGACGCCGTGCGTGCCCGGATCGAACAGCGCGTCGTCGTCGGCGACCCGAGGGCCGAAGGCGTCACCATGGGCGCGCTCGCTTCGGTGGAGCAGCTTGACGACGTCCGCGCAGCCGTCCAGGCCATGATCGATGCCGGCGGCGAGCTCGCCTACGGCACGCTCGATTCGCCGCAGGTTACCCGCGCCGACGGGACCGTGGGCGACTCCGAGGGCGCCTTCATGTCGCCGGTGCTGCTGACCTGGGCCGATGCCGAGGCCGACGCCGTGCATTCGCTGGAAGCCTTCGGCCCGGTTTCCTCCGTCATCGGCTACGAGGACCTCGACGACGCCGTCCGGCTGGCCGCGAAGGGCTCCGGTTCGTTGGTGGCCACCGTCGCCACCAACGACCCCGAGGCCGCCCGCGTGCTGGTTACCGGGATCGCCGCCCACCACGGCCGCGTGCTGGTGCTCAACCGCGAAGACGCCAAGACGTCCACCGGCCACGGTTCCCCCGTGCCGCACCTGGTCCACGGCGGACCGGGCCGCGCCGGCGGCGGCGAGGAATTGGGCGGCATCCGCTCCGTGCTGCACCACATGCAGCGCACCGCCATCCAGGGTTCGCCGAACATGCTCACCGCCGTGACCGGCGTGTGGCATACCGGCGCCGACCAGTATTTCGACGACGTGCACCCGTTCCGCAAGAACCTGGCCACACTGCGGATCGGCGACGCCATCCGTTCGGAGCTCCGCCAGGTCACGCTTGAGGACATCACCGCGTTCGCCAACGAAACCGGCGACACCTTCTACGCCCACACCAACCAGGAGGCCGCCGCCGCCAACCCGTTCTTCCCCGGCATTGTGGCGCACGGTTACCTGCTGCTCGCCTGGGGTGCCGGGCTGTTCGTGGAGCCGGCACCGGGACCGGTGCTGGCGAACTACGGCTTGGAGAACCTGCGCTTCATCACTCCGGTGGCAGCCGGCGACTCGATCCGGGTGACCCTCACCGCCAAGCGCATCACCCCGCGCGAGACGGACGAATACGGCGAGGTCGCCTGGGACGCCGTGCTGACCAACCAGAACGACGAGATCGTCGCGACCTACGACGTGCTCACACTGGTGGAGAAGTAGCCGGAGCTCCTCCTCCTGCCGCGTCCCCGGCGGCCCGGGCCCCGGGGACGGGCAGGAACACCACCGTGTGCCAACGCCAGAAGGCGAACAGCACCAGCAGCACGGTGGCGCCATACAGCAGCTGCGGCGTCGGCTGGCTGGGAAAGACCAGCGAGGTGGCCAGCTGCACCACGGCAAAAGCCAGCCACAGCCACCAGGCCTCATAGATCCGGTGCGCCAACCCCAGATACACCACCGTCATCACCGCCGCGTAGAACGCCTGGAGCAGGAGGACGGTCAGCAGGCCGCCCTCCAAGGGAAAGCCCGCCTGAATATCGCTGGCCACGAAAACCACCGTGGCGGCGATGAGGACCAGCACGGCGGCCGCCCAGGTTCGGCCCGTTGCCCGCTGCACCCACACCGCCGGGCCGGCTGCACCCGGCGCAAGGAGCGGGGCGGCGGACCGCCAGCGCCACGCGCCGTAGCAGGGCAGCAGCAGCGCCACGCCGATCGAGGCATCGACGAAGAACCCGCCGCCGCCGTCGAAAGCCGGCGTAAGCAGCAGCAGGAAGACCAGGGCCTCCTGCACCAGCAGCACGGGCCAGGCCCAGCGGGAGTGGAGGCCGAACAGGAAGACCGTCAGCAGGCCCACCGACGCCTGCAGGTAGCCCACGGAAACCAGCGCGCCGGCAGGACCGTCCAGGACCTTCAAGGCCATGATCCAGTCCATGCCGCCGCCCTCCCGTCAGCTGGTTATGCGGCCCGTCCCGCCGAGCCGGGACCGGGAGCGGCCGGACGACCGGGAGCGGCCGGACGCCCCGGATGCACCGGCGCTAACCGGTGTTTGCTCCGCACCGGCCGCCGCAAGGCCGCCTGCCAGCCCAGGTAACCAAAGACCTGGAGTCCGGCCGCTATCGCGCCGTACAGCGAGACCCAGACCGGTGCGTCCCGGATGGCGGAGAGGAACATGGTGGACAGCGAGAGCGCAACGCCCAGCCACCACGACTGCAGGATGCCGTGGGCGAAGCCCAGGTACATGACGGCCGGGAGTGCGGCCAGCAGGGCGTTGAACAGGTACAGGGGGCCGATCTCGGCAACCGGGGTGACGCCGGCGAACCCGTTGAGCAGGAACAGCAGCAGCAACAGCCCAGCGCCGATTCCCCACTCACGCCCGTGGGCGGAGCGGAGCGGGACACGGACGCCTTCCCGCCGGTACTGGGTCCACTTCCACAGGCCGTAGAGGGCAGCAGCCAGCACAAAAACGGTGCTTGTGTTCAACCGGCCGTAGGGGATCCCGGTGGCCAGCAGCACGGCGGTAGCGGCCACCGGCAGCAACCAGGCCCACGGCACGCGGTAGGCGAACAGGACAATGGCGGCGATCGTGAGCGCCATGCTGAGCGCCGAGACCCACCCGAACTCCCCATCCATATCGATCACGTCCCCATAACATCGAATGGTGAGGTCAGCCTAGCAGGGGAGGACGGCGAATTCAGCAGGTACGCCGGCTCCGTCGGGCGGCCGCGGATCCGCGAGGGTGCGGCCGGCGCTGCCGCCGGGAATCAGGCGTTGGTGCGGGCCGGCGCTGCGCCGGGAGTCAGGCGATGACGCGGGCCGCGGCAGGCAGGTGGAGGCCGTCGAACATCATGGCGATCAGGTCGTCGGCGAGCTTCTGCGGGGACAGCGATCCGCCCGGTTTGTACCACTCGACAATGGAGTTGATCGTGCCGAACAGCAACCTGGCCGTGGTCCTCGGGTCGATGTCCCCGCGCAGGGAGCCCTCGGCCCGGGCGGCGTCCACCAGGTCCGCCACCTTGTGGTCGAACGCGCGCCGGCGGTCCAGCGCGTCGCGTTCGATCTCGGTGTTGCCGCGCAGGCGCAGCAGCAGGGTGACGTAGGGCAGTTTTTCGCACAGGACCTGGACGGTGCCGCGGAGCACGAACTCCAGGCGCGCATCCGCCCGGCCGGCGGAAGCCGACGGGTTTTCGAGCACGCCTTCCAGGCTGCCGAGGGCCTCATCCAGGGCCAGGCGCAGCAGGTCGCCCTTGGAGGGAACGTGGTGGTAGATGGCGCTCTTGGAGATGCCCAGATTCTCGGCGAGGATGCCCATGGAGGTTGCCTCGTAGCCGTGCTTGTTGAACACGGCGACGGCGACGTTCAGCACCGACTGCTGGTCGTAGCCCGGGCGGCCGCGGCGGGCGGTCTCCTGGGTCCTTGTTTTCGCCATTGTCCTATTCTCCCACGACCGTTAGGTCAGTTATGCGGCGGGCGGTGCCTGCACAGGCCTGCTGCCGCCCGCCGCTCCCACATCCGTCAGGCGTTGTCGCGCAGGTCGTAGACCCTGCGCAGCTTGCCGCTGGACCGCGCGAGGGTGCCGGGGTCCGCAACCACGATCTTGCAGCTGGAGCCGACGTGGATCTTGATCTGGCGCTGCAGCTCCCGGGCCGCTTCGGTTGCCTTGGCGGGGGTGCAGTCTTCGCGGCGTTCGATCTTGACGGTGAGCTCGTCCATCCGGTGCGGCCGGCTGATCTCCAGCTGGAAATGCGGGCTCAGGCCGGGGATGCGCAGGGCGATCTCCTCGATCTGGGTGGGGAAGAGGTTCACGCCGCGCAGGATGATCATGTCGTCGGAGCGCCCGGTGATCCGGCCGATGCGGCGCATGTTCGGCCGCCCGGTGCCGGGCAGCAGCCGGGTGAGGTCGTGCGTGCGGTAGCGGATCACCGGCATGGCCTCCTTGGTCAGCGACGTGAACACCAGCTCACCGGACTCGCCGTCGCCCAGCACCCGGTCGGTGAGCGGGTCGACGATTTCCGGCCGGAAGTGGTCCTCCCAGATGGTGGAGCCGTCCTTGTAGTCCACGCATTCGCCGGCGACGCCGGGGCCCATGACCTCGGAGAGTCCGTAGATGTCGCAGGCGTCGATGTCGAGCTTGCCTTCCAGCTCGTGGCGCATCTCATCGGTCCACGGCTCGGCGCCGAGCACGGCGACCTTCAGCGACGTCTTCGCGGGATCGACGCCGGCGTGCTCCATCGCGTCCACGATGGTGAGCAGGTAGGTGGGGGTGCAGAGAATGGCGTCCGGTTCGAAGTCCTGGATCAGCTGGATCTGCTTCTCGGTCTGGCCGCCGGACATGGGGATGACGGTGCAGCCGAGCTTCTCCGCGCCGTAATGTGCCCCGAGCCCGCCGGTGAACAGGCCATAGCCGTAGGCATTGTGGACCTTCCAGCCCTTCTTGACGCCGGAGGCGCGGATGGAGCGCGCGAACAGCGTCTCCCAGTTCTGGATGTCCCGGCGGGTGTAGCCCACCACGGTGGCGCGGCCGGTGGTGCCCGAGGAGGCGTGGATCCGGGCCACTTCCTCCTGCGGCACGGCAAACATGCCGAACGGGTAGGACCGGCGCAGGTCTTCCTTGTCCGTGTAGGGGAACTTGGCCAGGTCGGACAGTTCCTTGAGGTCCTCCGGCCGGACGCCGGCGTCGTCGAACTTCTGCTTGTACATGGGCACGCGCTCATAGGCGTAGGCGACCGTGTGCTGCAGGCGCTTCAGCTGGAGGGCTTCCAGCTCGTCCCGGCTCATCAGCTCCTCCGGGTCGAGGGTGTCCTCGGCGGCGGGAGTGGTCTTGCGGGCTTTCGTACCGGTGGTGGTCGTCATGGGAACGGTCCTTTAATGCGGGTCGGGCAGTGCTGTCGGTGAAGGCTGGGGGCGTCGCTGTCCGGAGCTGCGGCGCAGTCAGGGCTTTCGCTGGTTGCGGGCGGGGTTGGGGACGGTGCGGGAACGGCCGCGGAATTCGAGCAGAACGTCGGCACCGCCGTCCGGTTTCTCCTGGGTGACGGTGATGTCGTACAGGCCGCTCCGCCCCGTCTGGTTGACCAGCCGGGCGGTCGCGGTCAGCAGCCGGCCGGCGAATCCCGGGTTGAGGAAATTGACGTCGACGCCGGAGGCCACCGTGATGGTGCTGCCGTCGCCGTCGGGGTCGTTGCAGGCCAGCGCGAAGGCCACGTCGGCGAACGCGAACACCATGCCGCCCTGCGCCATGCCGAAGCCGTTGAGCATCTCTTCGCGCAGCCGCATCTCGATCACGACGTCGCCAAACTCCGCCTTCACGACTTCCACGCCCATCCAGCGTGCGGCCTGGTCGTTGACGAAGGCCGGGTGCACGGGCCGTTCGCCCGGCTGCAGCTCGTTGCTTTCCGCCGGAACGTCCCGGGAAGTGTCGACGTCGATGTCCGTCATGGAAGCCCCTCGCTGTTCATTACCGAATGTTCATTAGGTAATCCTGATTTGTGATTCAAGTCAAGGCGGCCGGGGATCGCCGGGCGGGTTAGGCCAGCTCGGTGGCGCCGATCGCGTCGAGGGCGAAGGCGTAATCCCAGGCCCGGTCCTTCCAGGCCTCGTACCGTCCGGACGCGCCGCCGTGGCCGGCGTCCATCTCGGTCTTGAGCACGATCGGTTCGGTGCCGGTTGTGGCCTCCCGGAGGGCCGCCACCCACTTGGCCGGCTCCACGTACAGCACCCGGGTGTCGTTGAAGCTGGTGACCGCGGCGATCTTCGGATACGCGGCCGGCCTGACATTCTCGTAGGGCGTGTACGACTTCATGTACGCGTAGGTCTCGGGGTCCGTGATCGGGTTGCCCCACTCCTCCCACTCCAGCGCCGAAAGCGGCAGGTCCGGGTCCAGGATCGAGGTCAGCGCGTCGACGAAGGGCACCTGCGCCACGATCGCCGCGTACTTCTCCGGCGCCAGGTTGGCGACGGCGCCCATCAGCAGGCCGCCGGCGGAGCCGCCCATGGCCGCGATCCGTCCCGGATCCGCCCAGCCCGAGGCCGCCAGCCACTCGGTGGCGGCGACGAAGTCCGTGAAGGTGTTCTTCTTACGCAGCTTCTTGCCGTCCTCGTACCAGTGCCGGCCCATCTCGCCGCCGCCGCGAACGTGCGCCACCACGTAGACCACGCCGCGGTCCAGCAGCGACAGCCGCGCCGTGCTGAACGCCGGGTCCATGCTCACCTCGTAGCTGCCGTAGGCGTAGACCAGCGCCGGGTTGCTGCCGTCACGCGGCACCGAGGCCTTGCGGACCACCGACAGCGGAATCCTCGTGCCGTCCGCCGCGGCCGCCCACTCCCGCCCGGCCACGTAGTCCGCCGGGTCGTAGCCGCCGAGCACCGGCGTTTCCTTGCGCAGGTGCAGCGTGCCGGTGGCCAGCTCGTAGTCGTAGATCCGCGGCGGCGTCAGGAACGAGGTGTAGGCCAGCCGGATCACCGGCGCCTCGTAGTCGGAACCGCCGACGCCGGCGGTGAACAATTCCTCGTCGAATGCCGGCTCCGCCGGGGCAGCCTGCCCGGCCGTGCCCAAACCGACCAGGGGCAGCACCTGCACGCGCTCGATGGTGTCCTGGCGGATGGACAGCACCATATGGGTGGCGGTCACCCCGGCCCCGTTGACCCGCACGGCGTCGTCGTGCTCCACCACGGTGTCCCAGTGCTGCTCGGCCAGGGGCTTGGAGAACTCCGCGAGGTCGGCCAGCGAGACCATCGAGTTCACCGCGTCCTTGTTGTGGGTCAGCAGCACCTTCTCGGCACCGTCCAGCAGGAACGGCTCGGCGTCGTACAGCACCCGCTCGCCGCGCGGGATCAGCGTCCGCAGCCCGGCTTCCGGGTCGGAGAAGTCCAGCAGGCGCGTCTCGGAGTATTCGGAACAGCCGATCCCGATCACCAGGTGCCGGCGGTCGGAGGAGAGCTCGAACCCCATCCACATGGCCGGGTCGTCTTCCTGGTAAATCACGACGTCGGAGGCCGCCGGCGTGCCGATGGTGTGCGCCTTGATCTGGAACGGGCGCCAGGACTCGTCTACCACCGTGTAGAACACGCGGCTGCCGTCGGGATCGAACGCCAACGAGTAGAAGACGTTCTCCACGACGTCGTCCAACAGGTCGCCGGTGTCCAGGTCCTTGATCCTCAGGGTGAAGCGCTCGTCGCCGGCGAAGTCGGCGGCGTAGGCGTAGAGGCTGCCGTCTACGGTCACGGCAGAGCCGCCCAGCGAAAAGAACGGCTTGCCCTCGGCCTCGGCATTGCCGTCCAGCAGCACCTGCTCGCCGGGCACGGGCCGGCCGGCGTCGACCTGCGGGGGAGTCCAATCGGCTGCCCGGTCGCCGGTGTCCGCGGCCCGGACCCGGCACTGGATGCCGTACTGCTTGCCCTCTTCCATCCGGCCGTAGTACCACCAGCCGTCCTTGCGGACCGGAACCGACAGGTCCGTTTCCTGGGTGCGGTTCTTGATTTCATTGAAAATGGCCTCGCGCAACGGCTGCTGGTGCCCGGTGACCGCCGCCGTGTAGGCGTTCTCCGCCTCCAGGTGCGCAACCACCTCCGGGCTCTCCTTGTCCCGCAGCCACTCATAGTTGTCCACGAAGACGTCGCCGTGATGGGAGCGCTCGACGGGAACCTTGCGGGGCGACGGCGGTTCCGGCAGGGCTGCGGGGGAGGAGGCGGGGACGGTTTCGGCGGGGCTGTGCGTCATGCCACCAATATATAGAGCCCGCCCGCCCCGCCGGACGGGTTCGGCTGAGGGTGGAAGCACCGGGCCGGAAGTTATCCCGGCTGATCCCTGACGGCCGCCCTTGGCCTTGACGGTTGCGGAAAATGCGCTATATCCTGAACGAACGGTCGGTAATTATTTCGCGGCCGGATTTCGTACAGTGAGGTGACCATCGTGGCAACGCAGACCCAGGCCGGCGACTCCCAGTTGCACGCCGTGCCGTCCCCCGAGGACGAGGCCGGGAAGGCCTACTTTGACAAGATCATTGCCGAGGACTCCCGGATCGAGCCGGCCGACTGGATGCCGGAGAAGTACCGCAAGACACTGGTCCGCCAGATGTCCCAGCACGCGCACTCCGAGATCATCGGCATGCAGCCGGAGGCGAACTGGATTACCCGCGCGCCCAGCCTGAAGCGCAAGGCCATCCTGATGGCCAAGGTGCAGGACGAGGCCGGCCACGGCCTGTACCTCTACTCCGCCACCGAGACCCTGGGCACGCCCCGGCACGTCCTCAACCAGCAGCTGCTCGAGGGCAAGGCCAAGTACTCCTCGATCTTCAACTACCCGGCCAACAGCTGGGCGGACATGGGGGCCATCGGCTGGCTCGTCGACGGCGCCGCGATCGCCAACCAGGTGCCGCTGTGCCGGGCCTCCTACGGCCCCTACGGCCGGGCCATGGTACGGATCTGCAAGGAAGAGTCCTTCCACCAGCGGCAGGGCTTCGAGATCCTGCTGGAACTGGCCAACGGCACCCCGGCGCAGAAGCAGATGGCCCAGGACGCGGTCAACCGCTTCTACGCCCCGGCGCTGATGATGTTCGGCCCCACGGACACCGACTCCCCGAACTCGCAGCAGTCGATGGCCTGGAACATCAAGCGCTTCTCCAACGACGAGCTGCGCTCGCGGTTCGTGGGGATGATCCAGGAACAGGTCAAGGTCCTGGGCCTGACCCTGCCCGATGACAAAATCCGCTACAACGAGGAAACCGGCATGTGGGAGCACGGCGAACTCAACTGGGACGAATTCTACGAAGTCCTCGCCGGCCGCGGCCCCTGCAACGCGCAGCGGATGGAACGCCGCCGCGAGGCACACGAGAACGGCGCCTGGGTGCGCGAAGCAGCAGCCGCCTACGCGGACAAGAAGGCACAGAAAGCACAGGTGGCCTGAATGGCAACTGGAGACCAGACCGCAATGGCCCGACCCGTGGAGACGGCGACGGCGGAAGCCGCGTCGTCCGACAAGCAGCCCTGGCCGCTGTGGGAAGTATTCGTCCGCTCCTCGCGCGGGCTCTCCCACGTGCACGCCGGTTCGCTGCACGCCCCGGACGCCGAGATGGCCGTGCGCAACGCGCGGGATCTTTACACCAGGCGCAACGAAGGCGTCTCCCTCTGGGTGGTGCCGGCGTCGGCCATCGTGGCCAGCGATCCTGACGCGAAGGGCGAGTTCTTCGAATCGCCCAAGGGCAAGGACTACCGCCATGCCACGTACTACACGAAGAGCGAAGGGGTGAAGCACCTGTGAGCGGCGAAAGCGCCACCCGGATCACGCCGGGCAACGCCCTGCGCCCGGAGGACATTGCCGCGCAGGTGACCGAAGGCACGAAGGCCAGCCACGACGTCGGCGAGTACGCGTTGCGCCTCGGCGACGACGCCCTGATCCTGGCCCAGCGGCTGGGCTGGTGGATCTCCCGCGCGCCGGAGTTGGAAGAGGACGTCGCGCTCGCCAACATCGCGCTGGACCAGATCGGCCACGCCCGGTCGTTTCTGACCTACGCCGGCTCCGCCTGGGGCAAGTCCGAAGACGACCTGGCTTACTGGCGCGGGGAGAACGAATTCCGCTCCAGCTACCTCGTCGAACAGCCCAACGGCGACTTCGGCAGGACGATCGCCCGCCAGTTGGTCATCGCCACGTACCAGCACGAGCTGTACTCGCGGCTGGTCGATTCACAGGACGAGACCCTGGCGGCCATCGCGGCCAAGGCGCTGAAGGAAGTGGACTACCACCGCGACCACGCGGCGCAGTGGACGCTGCGGCTGGGCGACGGCACGGAAGAGTCGCACCGGCGCATCGCCGCCGGCTTCCTCTCCATCTGGCCCTACGTGGAGCAGTTGTTCCTGGACGATGAGCTGATCGACCGGCTGCCCGGCATCGCGGTGCGGCCCTCGGAACTGCGCGAAGGCTTCGACGCCTTCATCGCGGACGTCTTCGCGGAGGCAACCCTGGAGGTCCCGGACGTCCAGCCCGCCATGACGGACAAGACCCGCGTCAAACACAGTGAACACCTGGGCTACCTGCTGGCTGAGATGCAGGTGCTGGCCCGCGAACACCCCGGCGCCACCTGGTAACCAGGCCGGCCATCGGAGTAACGGAGCTATTCATGTCCACCAATACGGCCCAACGGCCGGCAGGAACCGAAGCGGCGCGCGTCTGGGACGTCGCGGCCACCGTCTGTGATCCGGAGATCCCCGTGCTGAGCATCGAGGACCTGGGCATCCTGCGGTCCGTGTCGGTGCTGGATGAAACGGACGACGGCGGGCGGCCCGCCGTCGAGGTGACCATCACCCCGACCTACTCCGGCTGCCCGGCCATGGACGCCATCCGCGACGACGTCGTCGCCGCGCTGGCGTCCGAGGGCTACGCCGACGTCCGGGTGAAGCAGGTGCTGGCCCCGGCCTGGACCACGGACTGGATGACCGCCGAGGGCAAGGCCAAGCTGAACGAGTACGGCATCGCCCCGCCGTCGGGCATGGCGCCGGTCCGCACCGGACCGGTCAGGCTGGGCCTGAGCGTCAAGTGCCCGCGCTGCGATTCCCTCAACACCCGCGAGCTGTCCCGCTACGGCTCCACGTCGTGCAAGGCGCTGTACCAGTGCAACGACTGCCATGAACCCTTCGACTACTTCAAGGTGCTCTAGATGACTACTTCCACCACGGAGGCCACGGCCGTCAAGCGCCGCGCCACCTTCCACCCGCTGACCGTCGCCGAGGTCCGCAAGCTCACGGACGAGGCCGTCGAGGTCACGTTCGAGGTGCCGGAGGAACTGCACGGCCAGTACGATTACGTGCCCGGCCAGTACGTGGCGCTGCGCACCACGCTCGAAGGCCAGGAAATCCGGCGCAGCTACTCCATCTGCGCCGAGCCGAAGCCGGGCGAAATCCGGGTGGCGATCAAGCGCGACATCGGCGGATTGTTCTCGAACTGGGCCAACGACCACCTCAAGGCCGGGGACGTCCTGGACGTCATGAGCCCCACCGGCGCCTTCATCTCCAAGCACCAGATGACGGAGATCAACCACCCCGAACAGATCAATGCCGACGCCGGGGCCACCTTCGTGGCGTTCGCCGCCGGGTCCGGCATCACGCCGGTGATCTCGATCGCGCGGACCGTGCTGGCCGCCAGCGACAGCGTTCGGTTCGACCTGGTCTACGCGAACAAGGCCGCCATGGACGTGATGTTCGTGGAGGAACTGGCCGACCTGAAGGACAAATACCCCACCCGCTTCGCGCTGCACCACGTGCTCTCCCGCGAACAGCGCATTTCGCCGCTGCTTTCCGGCAGGATCGACGCCGAGAAGCTGACCAGTCTGTTCGACAACGTGCTCCGCACCGACGACGTGGACGAATGGTTCCTCTGCGGCCCCTACGAACTGGTGCAGCTGTGCCGCGACACCCTGGCCGAACGCGGCGTGCCGGCCGAGAAGATCCGCTTCGAGCTGTTCAGCACCGGCGAGCCGACCAAACCGCAGGGCAACATCGGCCGGCCGGTGCAGCTCGACCCCAGCGCGGACAACTACGAGATCAACTTCCGGCTGGACGGGCTCTCCGGCACGGTCGCTTCGCCCAAGCATGCCCGGGAGTCGGTGCTCAACGCCGCGCTGCGCGTCCGCCCGGACGTTCCGTTCGCCTGCGCCGGCGGCGTCTGCGGCACCTGCCGCGCCAAGGTTGTCTCCGGCACGTTCACCATGGAGGAGAACTACGCGCTGGAACCGGACGAGATCGAGCGCGGCTACGTGCTGACCTGCCAGACCCACCCCACCGGCGACGAAATCACCGTCGACTACGACGCCTGACCGATCTTAAACAGCACCGACCCCGAAGGAGTCCCATGAGCATGATTGAGCTGTCCATCCAGGACAACATCGCCGAAGTGGTGCTCAACGCACCAGGCAAGATGAATGCGCTGGACGAACAGGCGGTCCATGATCTGGGCAAGGCGTACGACGACGCCGCCGCCGCCGGCGTCCGGGCGCTGCTGCTCCGCGGCGAGGGCCGCGGCTTCTGCGCCGGCCGCGACATCTCGGCGGTGGACCCGGCCACCGACGATGCCTACGGTTACCTGTCCGGCGTCGTCACCCCGGTGCTGAGGAAGATGGCGGAGTTCCCCGCACCGACCTTCGCCGCCGCGCAGGGGGCGGCGCTCGGCGTCGGGCTCGGCCTGCTGATCGCCACCGATGTGGTGTACGTGGCCGACAGCGCCAAGATCGGCTCGCCGTTCGCCAACCTGGGGGCCACCCTGGATTCGGGCGGGCACTGGCTGTTCACCGAGCGGCTCGGTGCGCACCGCACGCTGGACCTGATCTACACCGCCGAGCTGATGAGCGGCGAGGAAGCGGTGAGGGCCGGGCTGTTCAGCCGGGCCATGCCGGCGGACGAGCTGTTGGAGACCACCCGCGGCATCGTGGGCAAGGTGGCCCAGGGCGCCACCGGCGCCTTCCGGGCGTCCAAGGAGCTGGTCGCGAACATCCGCGACCAGCGGCTGGGCTTGTGGCTCGCCACCGAAGAGGAAAACGCCGCGCAGGGCCGGCTGTGCAAGAGCGACGACTACGCCGAAGGCTTCAAGGCCTTCCAGGAGAAGCGCAAGCCGGTCTTCAAGGGCTGACGGCGGGCCGAGGCCGGTGCCGCGCGGCTAGCCCGGTGCCGCGCGGCTAGCCCGGCGCCGCGATGAGCCTCTGCCCGCGCGGACGGAGGGTAGGCTTCCAGGCGAAGCCCGTTCGCGCTGCCGGGCTGCCGGCCTCTGCTCCAGGAGTCACATGAATGCCGCCCCGCCTGCCGTCACCACCGTCGCCTGCCCCGACCGGGACCTGATGGCCGCCCTGGAACCCCTGCCCACGGGGATCCGCACCGTCTATTGGGATTTCGACGGCGACCCCGAGGACGCGCGGCCCGAACAGATCGAGGCCGTGGTGCTGCCGTACCCGGACATGTCCCGGGCCGTCGCTGGCCTGCCGAAGCTGGCGAACCTGCAGCTGGTGCAGGCCCAAACCACCGGGGTTGACGGGATAGCCGCCGTCGTCGGACCGGACGTCGCCATCGCCAGCGCGGCGGGAGTGCACGCCGCCGCCACCGCCGAACTCGCCGTCGGGCTCGTGCTTGCCTCCTTGCGGGGGATCGACGTCGCCGCGCGGGACCAGTTCGAGGGCCGGTGGCGCCACGTGCGACGGCCCTCGCTGGCGGACCGAAAGGTGCTGCTCGTCGGCGTGGGCGGCATCGGCCGGGAAATCGCGCGCCGGCTGGAGCCCTTCGACGTGCAGCTGACCCGGGTGGGGACCCGCGCCCGGGACGACGGCAACGGCCACGTCCACGGCACGGACGAGTTGACGGAACTGGCGGCGTCCCACGAGGTGCTGATTCTCATCACACCCCTGACGGAAGCCACCCGCGGGCTGATCGATGCGGCGGTACTGGCGGCCCTCCCGGACGGTGCGCTTGTGGTCAACGTCGCGCGCGGGGCGGTGGTCGACACGGCGGCCCTGACCGCGGAAGTCGTCTCCGGCCGGCTGAGGTGCGCGTTGGACGTCACCGATCCCGAACCGCTGCCGCCGGACCACCCGCTGTGGCGGGCCGGCAACGCGCTGATCACCCCGCACCTGGGCGGCGACACCACGGCGTTCGAACCGCGGATCGTCCGGCTCCTGAAGAATCAGCTGGCGGCGGTCGCGGCCGGCCGGGCGCCGCAGAACCTGGTGCAGCCGGGCCGCTTTCGACCCTGAGCCCACGAATGCCCCGCCCGTGGCCTGCCGAGGCGCCCGGGTCTGGACAACCGCCTCGGCCCGAGGGCAGGATGAAGGCGGCGCGTCGGGGGCGGCGTTACGCGCCGGGAGGGAAGACCCATGGGCATCATCGTGGCCAACATGTTCCTCACCCTCGACGGCGTGTACCAGTCGCCGGGCGCGGCCGACGAGGACCCGGAGGGCGGCTTCGACTACGGCGGCTGGCAGGCGCCGTTCTTCGACGAAGCATCCGGCGAGGCGATCGGGGCGGTCATCGACCGGATCGACGCGCTGCTGCTCGGGCGGAAGACCTACGACATCTTCGCGTCCTACTGGCCCAATGCCGGCGAGGACTCTCCGATCGCGGTGAAGTTCAACGCGGTGCCGAAGTACGTCGTGTCGACCACGCTCACCGAGCCCGCCTGGGCGGGCACCACCGCGTTGCACGATGCGATGGCGGCCGCCCACCTTCGCGAGCGGCACGACGAGGTGCACGTGTTCGGCAGCGGCGACCTGTTGCAGTCGTTGTTCACCGAGGACGTGGTCGGCCGCCTCAACCTCTTTCTGTATCCGCTCACGGTGGGCAGCGGGAAGCGCCTCTTCGGCGCCGGCACCATCCCGGCATCCTTCCGCCTCGCCGGCCCCGCCCGCTCCTTCGAGAAGGGCGCGGTGGCGCTGGTATATGAGCGGGCGGGCGGGGTCGAGACGGGCAACATGAACGAAGTCGCGGCGCCCCCGGGCGGGAACGGCGGCTGAGCGCGCCGGCAGGGCGTCGGGACCTGCGGGCCGGCGGCATGTCCCGGTGGCCCGCCGGCCGGTTCAGCGGGTGTCGAGGTCCTCGAATACCAGGAAGGTCTGGGTGTCGAGGATCCCGGGCATGGACTGGATCTGGTCAAAGATGACCCGGCGCAGGTCCACGTTGTCCACGGCACGGACCAGCAGGATGACATCGAAGTTCCCGCCGACCAGGGCGATGTGGTGCACCTCGGGAATGGCGCGCAGGGCTTCGCGCAACTCGCGCCAGGAGTGCTGGCGCAGCTTCAGGGTCACGTAGGCGGATGCCTTCAGTCCCGCCTTAATCGGGTCCACCAACGCCGTGAACTTGGTCAGCACGCCCGCCTCGGTCAGCCGGGCGATGCGCGAGTATGCGTGGGCGCGGGAGATGTGCACGTTTTCGGCGACCGCGGTCACGGACAGCCGGCCGTCCCGGGTCAGCTCCGCCAGGATCCGGCGGTCGATCTCATCCAGCTGCGGGACCTTTGCGGCGGCACCGTTGGCCATCTGTCTACACCTCGCGGGGTTATCCAGCTCACATTAACAATTCGTCTCCAAGACTACGGCCAGACAAGCAGATAATCCACGTTTTCCCGCATAAGTGGATACGAAAAGTAGCCGAATCCATACTAAAGCTACACAGTTTCTTCACCAGGGCCGCCCGCGCCATGCGGGGCGGCAGGCAACGGCGCCCGCCGACCAGGATTCGAATGGAGACACCATGACCATCTCAACCGGTAACCCGATCGAGGGATCGATGTCCGACCCGTCCGGCCGCCCCGGCATGGATGATCAGGTCACCGCGGAGGCCTACATGCTGCCCTCCGGGCAGCCCGTGCAGCTGGTGGACCCGGACGGCCGACACGTGCACAACGACAAGTACCCGCTGCCCGACGGCGAGGTCCTGCTGGGCGCCTACCGCGAACTGGTGGTCGGCCGCCGCGTCAACGACCAGGCCAACGCACTGGTCCGCCAGGGCAGGCTGGCCGTCTACCCCTCATCGCACGGGCAGGAGGCCTGCCAGGTGGCGGCGGCCCTGTGCCTGGGCCGGGACGACTGGCTGTTCCCCACGTACCGCGATACCGTCGCCGTGATCGCCAAGGGCGTCGACCCGGTGCAGACCCTGACCCTGCTGCAGGGCGACTGGCACGGCGGCTACGATCCCTACGAGCACAAGGTGTCGATCCAGGCCACGCCGCTGGCCACCCAGCTGCTGCACGCCGTCGGCGTCGCCCACGCCGCCAAACTCAAGGGCGAGGACACCGTCGTCGTCGCGCTCTGCGGTGACGGGGCGACCAGCGAGGGCGACTTCCACGAGGCGCTGAACTTCGCCGCCGTGTTCCACCTCCCGGTCGTGTTCTTCGTGCAGAACAACCAGTACGCCATCTCCGTCCCGCTGAACAAGCAAACGGTGGCGCCGTCGCTGGCGCACAAGGCCATCGGCTACGGCATGCCGGGCGAGCGGGTGGACGGCAACGACACCGCCGCGTTGCTGTCGGTGCTCGGCAAGGCCGTGACCCGGGCCCGCGACGGCGGCGGCCCCGCCCTGGTCGAGGCACACACGTACCGGATGCAGTCGCACACCAACGCCGACGACGCCACCCGCTACCGCACCGACGACGAAGTGGCCGAGTGGGCGCCGAAGGACCCGCTGGTGCGCCTGCGGACATACCTCAAGGAACTGCACCTCCTGGACGAGGCCCTCGAAAAGGAAATCGCCGAGCGGGCGGAAACCGTGGCCGCGCAGATGCGCGACGGACTCAACGCCGAGACCGATGTGGACCCGGAGGACCTGTTCCGCTTCGTCTTCACCGAAAAGACCAGCCAGCTGCGCGAGCAGGCCGCCATGCTCCGCGACGAGCTCTCGCGCGAGTCGGCCTGAGCGCCGCCGCCGACTAAAAGGACACCCCATGAGCACAACAATGACGTTCGCCAAGGCGCTGAACACGGCCCTGGCCGATGAGATGGAAGCCGACCGCTCCGTCGTCGTCTTCGGTGAGGACGTGGGCCCGCTGGGCGGCGTCTTCCGCATCACCGACGGCCTCACCAAGCGGTTCGGCGAGGAACGCTGCTTCGACACCCCGCTGGCCGAATCCGGCATCATGGGCATGGCGATCGGCATGGCGATGAACGGCCTCCGCCCGGTGGTGGAGATGCAGTTCGACGCGTTCGCCTACCCGGCGTTCGAGCAGGTGGTCTCGCACGTGGCCAAGATGCCCAACCGGACCCGCGGCAGGGTCAAGCTGCCGATGGTGATCCGGATTCCGTATGCCGGCGGGATCGGGGGAGTGGAGCACCACTGCGACTCCTCGGAGTCCTACTACGCGCACACGCCGGGCCTGACCGTGGTGGCGCCGGCCACGGTGGAGGACGCCTACACCATGCTCCGCGAGGCCATCCGCTTCCCGGATCCCGTGGTGTTCCTGGAGCCGAAGAAGCTCTACTTCTCCAAGGAGCAGCTGGACCTCGAAGCGCTGCAGTCACAGTGGGCCGGGTCGGAGACCGTGCAGGGATCCGGGTCCGGAACCGGCGCCGCCCCCGGGTCCGGCATCGGCCGCGCAGTCGTCGCCCGCGAGGGAACCGACGCCACGCTGATTACCTACGGTCCGTCCGTGCCCACCGTCATGCAGGCCGCCGCGGCCGCCGCCGAGGAGGGGCGCTCGCTGGAGGTCATTGATATCCGGTCAATCGTGCCGTTCGACGATGAAACCGTGATGGCCTCCGTGCGGAAAACCGGACGCGCCGTGGTCGTCGCCGAAGCCCCCGGCTTCGCGTCCGTCGCCTCCGAGATCGTGGCGCGGGTGCAGGAGCGCTGCTTCCACTCGCTGGCCGCCCCGGTGCTGCGCGTGACCGGTTTCGATATTCCGTATCCCGCGCCGAAGCTGGAGCGGCACTACCTGCCCAGCGTGGACCGCATCCTGGACGCGGTGGATGAACTCCAGTGGGAGGACGCGTAGCCATGTCGCGACAGGTATTCAAACTGCCCGACCTCGGCGAGGGCCTGACCGAGGCCGAGCTGGTGAACTGGCTGGTCAAGGTCGGCGACGAGATCCGCGTGGACCAGCCGGTCGCCGAAGTGGAGACCGCCAAGTCCATGGTGGAGGTGCCCAGTCCGTTCGCGGGGACCGTCGCTGTGCTGCACGGCGCGGCCGGCGACACCCTGGACGTGGGCAAGCCCCTCATCTCGGTCGACGCTCCGGGCTACGTGCACGACGACGGCGCCCAGGCTGCCGCGCCGCAGGCACCCCGGGCGGGGGAGGCTGCCGCCGCTGTCGCGGCGGGAGACGCTCCCGACCCGGACCGCGCGGGGCCAGGCGCCGCCCATCCCGACGGCGAGGCCTACCGGAGGGAGGAGCGGGCCGGCATCCAGGAGCCTGCCGAATCCGGCTCCGGCAACGTGCTGATCGGCTACGGCACACCCGGCGGGTCGGCGGGGTCCAAGCGCACCCGGAAACCGAAGACCGGCCGCGTTGCCGTGGCGACCCCTCCGGCGGCGACCCCTCCGGCGGCCGCCCCGGCGGCGGTGGCCTCCCCGGCGGTAGCTCCGACGACCGCGGCAACGCAGGAGGAACCCGTGCCGGCCGCGAGCGGACGGGCCCCGCTGGTCATCTCGCCCCTGGTCCGCAAGCTGGCCCGCGACTCGGGTCTCCGCTTGACCGACATCGCCGGCACGGGCCCGGACGGCATGGTGCTGCGCAAGGACGTGGAGGCCGCGCTGGCCGGAGCCGCGGCCCCCTCCGGCGCAATGGCCGGAGCAGCGGCCCCCGCCTCCGGCCTGGCCGGAGCCCCGACGGAGGGTCGCACGGCGGGTGCAGCCGGCATCGACGCCCGTACCGGTCTGGGCATCGCCACCCGCACCCCGATGAAGGGCGTGCGGAAGACCGTGGCTCAGGCGATGTCGCGCAGCCGCAGCGAAATCCCCGAGGCCACCGTCTGGGTGGACGTGGACGCCACCGCCCTGCTGCAGATGCGCGCCGACCTCAAGCGCCGCGACCCGGAGAACACCCCGGGGCTGCTGGCCTTCATCGCGCGGTTCGTGCTGGCCGGCCTGGCCAAATATCCGGAGTTGAACACCCGGGTGGAGGGCGAGGAGATCGTCGGCTTCGACGGCGTGAACCTCGGCTTCGCCGCTCAGACCGACCGCGGTCTGATGGTGCCCAGCGTACGCAACGCCGACAGGCTCAGCGCCCGGCAGCTGGATACCGAGATCAGGCGGCTCACCGCCGTCGCCCGCGACGGCAAGGCCACGCCGGCCGAGCTGACCAGCGGCACCTTCACCCTGAACAACTACGGCGTGTTCGGCGTGGATGGCAGCGCCGCCATCATCAACTACCCCGAGGTGGCGATCCTCGGCGTCGGCCGGATCATCGACAAGCCGTGGGTGGTGGACGGGCAGCTGGCGGTCCGAAAGGTGACCGAACTGGTGCTGGCCTTCGACCACCGCGTCTGCGACGGCGGCATCGCGGGCGGTTTCCTGCGCTACGTGGCGGACGCGATCGAAAACCCCGGCAGCGTCCTCGCCGACCTGTAGCAGCTCCCCGCCGGCCGGCGCCCGATCGGCCGGCGGCAGCCCGAAATTATCCCTAGCTGGCCCGTCCCGCCGGCGCTACCCTTAGGGCATGGTCACTCTGCCAGAGGCGTACAAAAAGTACCTCTCCCGCCTGTCTGCACACCATGCCGAGGCGCTGCGGCCGGTGTTCCTCGAGTCGGCTGCCGAGGGGGAACACGGCGTGATGGTCCGTGGCATGGGCTCCAAGCATGTGCAGGCCTACGTCGACGACTCCGTGCCGTTCGGCGAGGTGCGCGAGGTGCTTCGCTCCGTTCACGATCTCTAGCGCGGGACGCTCGCCAGGAGGCCGCAGCCAGTCGGCCGCGGTCTGGTGGTTGGGTGTGCCGGAGTGGTCGGCACGGTACCGTGGCAGGATCAGGCTGCGCCGTCCGCGCGGCCGGTGTTCGACGCGACGGAGGGTGACTACCCGGATGAGCGATGCCGCCCGATCAGAGGACAAGGCCGGAGGGCCGGGGGACATGCCCGGGGAGCCCGCGGAATGCGTGCAGGTGGCACCCGGCAATTACGTGATCAAGACCCGGGAGTATCTGTTGAACTCCGGGCTGGTCGTCGGCAGGAACAAGGCCTTGGTGGTGGATACCGGTGCCGGGCCGCGGCAGGCACGGCGGATCTACGCGGCCGTACGCGCGCTGACCAAGCTGCCGCTCGTCGTCGTGAACACGCATTTCCACTTTGACCACGTCTTTGGCAACGCCTACTTCGCGGCCCAGGGCGTGCAGGACTTTTACGCCCACCGCAATTGCGCGCACGACGTCGCAGAGAACGGCGTTCTCCAGCGCGAGGCAGTCGGGGAAACGGAACCCGAAATGGCGGCCGGCGACGGGGAGCATACCGGGATCAAGATGCCCAACAAGCTGGTGGACACGGAAACCACCGTCGACCTGGGCGAGGTCAGCGTCAAGCTCTTCCATCTGGGCCGCGGCCACACCGACGGTGACCTGCTGGTCGGTTCGCCCACCACGCTTTTTGCCGGCGATCTGGTGGAGCAGGGCGCCCCGCCCGCCTTCGAAGATTCCTACCCGCGCGACTGGGTGGAAGCGCTGCGCCGGATCTCCGGGCTGCGGCACGAGTACGACGTGCTGGTGCCCGGCCACGGCCAGACCGTCAGCGACGCCTACGTGAAGAACATGTGCGAGACCATGACCCTGGCCGTCCGGATGGGGGAACAGGCCAGCCGCGACACTCCCGCAGACTCCACCAAGGCCATCCCGATCCTGCCCTACGGCCCCGTGCAGTCCCGCGCCCTGCTGCAGCGCCTCAGCGCCAACCGGTAAGGGGAGTGGCGGCGGCGAGCGGGGCACGGCGTCGGAAAGGAGTGGGGGAGCGGCGAAATGCAGTTGCGAAAGGCGTCGGGGAGCGGCGTCGGAAAGGCGTGCGTCAGCCCAGTTCCAGCCGCATGAGCACCCGCGGGAAGCCGTTTACCACCGCGTCGGTGTCTGCCGCCTTCATGAAGCCGGCCTGTTCGAAGAGCTTTCGCGTGCCGACGTAGGCCATGGTCAGGTCGACCTTCTGGCCCTCGTTGTCGACGGGGTAGCCCTCAACGGCGGGGGCACCATGCCGGCGCGCCAGGTCGACGGCGCCCGCGAGCAGATGATGCGAGATCCCCTTGCCGCGATGCCCCGGCCGCACCCGGATGCACCACGCCGACCACACATCGACGTCGTCCACGTGCGGGATCTTTCGGTTGCGCGCGAACGCCGTGTCCGCCCGGGGATGCACGGCGGCCCAGCCGACCACCTCGTCGCCGTCGTAGGCGAGCACCCCCGGCGGCGGGTCCTGCCCGCACAAGCGCTCGACGAGGGCACCTCGATCCTGGCCCCGCAACGAGGCGTTGTCTTTCGACGGAAGGCGGTAGCTGAGGCACCAGCAGACGTTCGCATCGGCGCGCTTTGGCCCCAGCATGGCTTTCACATCGCCGAAGACCGTTGCCGGACGCACCTCGATGGCCATGGGATCACACTGCCACCGCCATCCCGTGCTGGCAATGCTCCGGTCGGGCGCTGAGCAGCGCTCGGGCCCGGCCGCCGCCAATGCTCCGGGGCCCCGCCCGCCGGCCGGCCCCGAGCCC
>NZ_JBNHGE010000034.1:0-31663 GCF_059090935.1 Arthrobacter sp. Y3223166
CGGCACCAAGCGGGCCGGGGCCGCAGCGCTGCTGTCGCGGTGGCGGGGCCACGGGGCGGGACCGGACCGCGCGGACGGGGCGGACACCTCCGATACCACCGTCGTCAGTTTCCCCGAACCGGCCGCGCGCAAGACGCGGCGCCGGCTGTTGATCGCCGCCGGGATTGTGGCCGTGCTCTTCGCCGTCTTGATGTCGGTCATCTTCCTGTCGCCGGCGCTGGCCGTGAAGACGATCACCGTCGAGGGCGCCGAATTGACCGAAAAAGCAACGCTTACCGAGGCGCTGCAACCGCTCATGGGAACGCCGCTGGCCCGCATCGGAGAACGCGACGTCCATGCCCGGGTGGACCACCTGCCGGCGGTGGAGTCGGTGGAAGTGATCGCCAGGCCGCCGTCGGAACTGCACGTTCGGATCATCGAGCACACGCCCGTGGCCGTGCTGAAGGACGGCAAGAAATTCGTGCTGATTGACGAGTCGGGGACGGAACTTGCGTCGGTCGCCAAGCGCAGCGAGGCAAAACTGCCCTTGATCGACGGCGCGAAGGCCGCCGAAAACCCGGATGTCTTCGCGTCCATCACCGGGGTGCTCGCCGCGCTGCCGCCCGACGTCCTGAAACAGCTCAAACACGCCTCCGCGCAGTCGGTGGACTCGGTGGAACTCCAGTTGGCCGGCGGCCAAAAAGTGCTGTGGGGGAACGCGCAGGAGCAGGAACTCAAGGCCACCGTCCTGCAGGCGATGCTGCGGGCAAAAGACGTGAAAGACAAGGCGAGCGTCATCGATGTGAGCACGCCCACACGCCCGGTGACCCGTTGAGCAGGAGACGGGAAATGCGCAACATGGTGGGAACGCGCGACACGCGGAGCAAGGTCGTTGTGTGGGCGGGGGCTTCCGTCTAGCGTCACGAATAGAAACTACTTGACATAACTCTAACCTTCAAGCTGAAGGTTAAGGTTAGGTGAAACTACCGGACAGGGTACCCGCCCGCTCCGGCAGAACTGATCAGTGCACAGACTCGAGCAAGGGACACAGGACGTGGCAGCACCGCAGAATTACTTGGCCGTCATCAAGGTCGTCGGCATCGGCGGCGGTGGCGTGAATGCCGTCAACCGGATGATCGAGGTGGGACTCCGTGGCGTGGAGTTCATCGCCATCAACACCGACGCTCAGGCACTGCTGATGAGTGACGCCGACGTCAAGCTCGACGTCGGGCGCGAACTCACCCGGGGTCTTGGTGCCGGCGCCGACCCGGAGGTGGGCCGAAAGGCCGCCGAGGACCATGCCGAAGAGATCGAGGAAGTGCTGCGCGGGGCAGACATGGTCTTCGTGACCGCCGGCGAAGGCGGCGGCACCGGCACCGGCGGCGCACCGGTGGTGGCCCGGATCGCGCGCTCGCTCGGCGCCCTGACCATCGGCGTTGTCACCCGCCCGTTCACGTTCGAGGGCCGCCGCCGCTCGAACCAGGCCGAAAGCGGCATCGAGACGCTGCGCGACGAAGTCGACACCCTCATCGTGATCCCCAACGACCGTCTGCTGTCCATCAGCGACCGCAACGTCTCCATGCTCGATGCCTTCCGGTCCGCCGACCAGGTGCTGCTCTCCGGCGTGCAGGGCATCACCGACCTGATCACCACCCCGGGCCTGATCAACCTTGACTTCGCCGACGTGAAGTCCGTCATGCAGGGCGCCGGCTCGGCGCTGATGGGCATCGGCTCCGCCCGCGGCGAGGACCGGGCCGTCAAGGCCGCCGAGCTGGCCATCGCGTCTCCGCTGCTGGAAGCTTCGATCGACGGTGCGCACGGCGTGCTGCTGTCGATCCAGGGCGGATCCGACCTGGGCCTGTTCGAGATCAACGAGGCCGCCCGGCTGGTGCAGGAGGTCGCACACCCCGAGGCGAACATCATCTTCGGCGCCGTCATCGACGATGCACTCGGCGACGAAGCCCGCGTGACCGTCATCGCCGCCGGCTTTGACCAGGTGGACGTCACCTCCGCTCCGACCCAGAAGCCGGCCGCCGCCCCCGCCGGTACGCCCGCCGTTCCGGCCGCCCAGCCGTCCGTGCCGGTCTCGGAGCCCATGGAGCACAGCTTCAGCGGTGCCATGCCGCAGCACCACGTTCCTGCCGATGCGGGCTTCGACATGGATCTGCCGGCCATCGTCGAGCCGGACCTGAGCGCGGGCCGCGTCGACGACCTGGACGTTCCGGACTTCCTGAAGTAAACCCTCAGGCAGGTCCGGCAGTGTTTTGGTGGAAGCAGCGGGTCCACACCGGCGTGTGGGCCGCCTTTACCGACCGCTCGGCCGGGAACCTTGGCCTGCATGTGGGGGACGACCCCGGCACGGTGCTCCGGCGGCGCGCGGCGCTTGAAGACGCCATGTCCGTACCGGCCGGTTCCCTGCGGTTCATGAACCAGGTGCATTCGGCCGTCGCCGCGGTCATCCCCGCCGGCGGAGGGGAGGCCGACACCACTGAAAGAGCGGCGCCGGCCGACGCGCTGGTCAGCGCCGACGGCGCGGTGCCGCTGGCGGTGATGGTCGCGGACTGCCTGCCGGTCGTGCTGGTGGGAACACGGGCCGACGGCGGGCCCGCCACCGCCGTGACCCATGCCGGCCGCCGCGGACTGCTCGACGGGGTGCTGGCCAACACCGTCGCCCGGCTCCGCGAGGCCGGTTCGGGCGAACTGCGGGCCTGGATCGGTCCCTCCATCTGCGGGGCCTGCTATGAGGTTCCCGAGCAGATGCAGGCCGAGGCGGTTGCCCGGATTCCCCAACTGGCGGCGAGGACAGCCTGGGGGACGCCGGCTTTGGACCTTGCCGCCGGAGCCAGGGCAGAGCTGGCCGGGCTCGGTGTGGACGTGCATCAGGTGGCCGGCTGCACCCGGGAGGACGGGAGGCTCTACTCCTACCGGCGCGATCAACAAACCGGCCGGTTCGCCGGCCTTGTCTGGAAGGACGCATGAGTACCGACGCCCGCAAGTCCGAACTCGCAGCGAACCTGGAACGTGTCCGGGCACGGATTGCCCGGGCCGCCGCGGGGCGATCCACGGAGCCGGAACTGATCGTCGTGACGAAGTTCTTCCCGGCCTCCGACGTTGCGCTGCTGCATGACCTGGGCGTCACCGACGTCGGCGAAAACCGGGACCAGGAAGCGGCCGCGAAGGCCGCCGAGCTTGCCGGTGCCGGGCTCCGCTGGCACTTCATCGGGCAACTGCAGACGAACAAGGCAAAGTCCGTGGTGCGGTACGCGGATGTGGTCCATTCGGTGGACCGGCGGCAACTCGTCACCGCCCTCGGCAAGGCCGTGGTGGCCGAGCAGGAACGGCGGGAGGCGGCCGGGCTCGGACCACGGGCGCACCTGGACTGCCTGATCCAGGTGAACCTTGATGAGAGCGGCGCCGGGCAGGCCGCGGGCACGGCGGCCCGCGGCGGTGCCCGGCCCGAGGACATCCCGGCGCTGGCCGATGCCCTCGGCGACACCGAGGGACTGAACCCCGCCGGGCTGATGGCCGTCGCACCGCTGGGCGCAGACCCTGCCCGCGCATTCGGCCGGCTGGTCGAACTGTCGCAGCGGCTTCGGGAACAGCATCCCGGCGCCGGCCTGGTGTCGGCGGGCATGAGCCAGGACCTCGAAGCGGCGGTCGCCGCGGGCGCGACACACCTCCGCGTCGGTTCCGATGTCCTCGGCCCGCGACCAGCCGTGGGGTAGCGTTTTGGCTAGGCAGACTCCTTGCCGGGCCGGCCGATCCGGGACCTGGCAAGGCGCGACAGCAGCGCTGAAGACAGGATGGGAGCGACCATGGCAGGCACACTGCGCAAGACAATGATTTATCTTGGGCTCGCCGATGGTGACGAGCACTACGAAGCCGAGCAGGCAGACACGCCCGCTCGAGATGAGGAGCAGCCTGTGGACCAGCCCCGTCAGGAGCGCCGCCCCGAGCCCGCCCCGCCGGTGAAGCAGGTTGCCGAGGAATACCGGGCGCCGGTGACGCCGATCAAGCGCGCTCCGTCGGCCCGCGAGGACGCTACCGTGCTGCACCAGATCACCACCGTGCATCCGCGGTCGTACAATGATGCCAAGATCATTGGCGAAAGTTTCCGCGACGGCATTCCGGTGATCATGAACGTCACGGACATGGGCGAAGCGGAAGCCAAGCGTTTGGTCGACTTTTCCGCCGGCTTGGTCTTCGGACTGCACGGCAGCATCGAGCGGGTCACGAACAAGGTCTTCCTGCTCTCGCCGTCGAGCGTCGAAGTGCTGGGCGAGGACCGGAAGTCCAGCGACCAGCAGGCCAGCTTCTTTAACCAGAGCTAGCCCGCAGCTACGTCCGGCAGGCGTGCCGCCAGCCTTACTCCTTCTAGCGCTAGGAATCGTGGAACCGGCGTGTCCCTCATTTTCGTCCTGCTCTACCTGATCTTGATGCTGTTCCAGCTGTCCCTGATCGTGCGGATCGTCTTTGAAATCGTGCAGGCCTTCGCCCGGCGCTGGCGGCCGCGCGGCATCGCGCTCGTCGCGGCGTCGGCGGTCTACTCCGTGACCGACCCTCCCATGAAGGCCCTCCGGCGGCTCATTCCGCCGCTGCGAATCGGAGGATTCGCGCTCGATCTTGCGTTCCTGGTCCTGTTCCTTGCCGTCACGATCGCCATGGCGATCGTGGCCGGTCTGGCCTGACCCGAGGCGCGTTAGTGTTCGTCTCCGAAACGATATATTCTGATTCAGATATAGCTGGCGGATGCCCGTTGCACGGCGGATATTCGCTACCGTTGTTATGAATCCAGCACGTAGCATTCATGACCCACGAACCAGTATGAGGTGACCAGATGGCTTTGACGCCAGAAGACGTTGTCAACAAGCGGTTCCAGCCGACCAAGTTTCGCGAAGGCTATGACCAGGACGAGGTCGACGATTTCCTAGATGAGATCGTCGTCGAACTCCGCCGGCTGAACCAGGAGAACGACGAACTTCGCAAGAAGCTGGCCGAAGCCACGTCGAACCAGGGTCCGGAGGCCTCCGTGCCGGCTCCGGTCTCCGCCGCCCCGAAGACCGAGCAGGTCCGGGAACCGGTCAAGGAAGAGCCCAAGGAAGAGCCCAAGCCGAAGGAAGAGCCGAAGCCGGCCCCCGCGGCCGTTCCGGCATCCGGGACCGGGCACACCGCGGCCGCCGAGTCCGCCGCAGGCGTGCTGGCCATGGCCCAGAAGCTCCACGACGAGTACGTCACCGCCGGTGTGGAGCAGCGGGACAAGATCATTGCCGAGGCACAGCTGGAAGCCAGCAGCCTGGTCAACGACGCCGAAGAGAAGAGCCGCAAGACCCTGGGCAACCTCGAGCAGCAGAAGGCCGTGCTGGAGCGCAAACTGGAGCAGCTGCGTGGATTCGAACGCGACTACCGGGCCCGCCTGAAGGCGTACATCGAAGGCCAGCTGCGGGATTTGGAAGCCCGCGGATCCTTCGCTGCCCCCGAGGTCAAGGACAGCGCGGACGCGTAAGCGCGGAAGATAACCGCCAGCCCCGTGCCACGGGGCTCCCAATGGCCGGCGCCGGGATTACCCTGCCGCCGGCCATTGGCTTTGGGCGCCCCGCCCCGGCGCCCGACCGGCACTGAAGACGAGAGAGACATGTCAGAAACTTCACCGGCAGCCGATCGACCCGACGATGGGGCGGCGGCCGCACCGGAACAGCGGAAGGGCGCCGGCCGGTTCATCCTGCTGCTGGCCGGCTGCGCGGCGTTCGCCTATGCCTTCGACCAGCTGACCAAGTGGTGGGTGGTGTCCACCATGACCGAGGGCCAGATCACCCCGGTGCTGCCGCCGCTGCTGCACTGGCACTTCATCCGCAATTCCGGGGCCGCGTTCTCGATCGGCGAGGACTACACGTGGGTGTTCACCATCGTCATGACGGCCGTTTCCGCGGCGATCGTGGTCTACGCGCGCAAGGTCCGGTCCCTGTGGTGGTCCGTGGCGCTCGGCTTCCTGCTCGGCGGCGCGCTGGGCAACCTGACCGACCGACTGTTCCGCGAACCCGGCTTCGGGGTGGGCCACGTGGTGGACTTCATCGCCTTCCCCAACTTCGCCATCTTCAACATTGCCGACTCCGCCGTGGTGGGAGCGGTCATCCTGTGGTGCGTGTTGACCTTCATGGGCATCGGAATGGACGGTACCCGGGAGGCCCCCAAGGCCGCGGACAAGCCGGCCGGCGACGGCAAGGCGGCGGGGGAGAGCGGTGACTGACGACGTCAGGGTCGTGGAGCTGGACGCCCGGACAGCCGGCGCGCGGGCCGATACCGCGGTGGCCGCGCTGCTGGGAGTATCCCGCTCGGCGGCCGCAGCACTCCTCGGCGACGGACGCGTGGAATTGGACGGCCGGGTTATCGCCAAGTCGGAGAAGCTCCCGCAGCAGGGAAGCCTGCGCATTGCCGTACCCGAACAGCGGGATCCGCTCGCCGTCGTGGTGGAAGAGGTAGAGGATTTGAAGATTCTCGGAGACGAGGACGATTTCGTCGTCATCGACAAGCCGGTGGGCGTTGCCGCCCACCCGTCGCCGGGCTGGGTCGGCCCGACCGTCGTCGGCGCCCTGGCCGCCCGGGGCTACCGGATTTCGACGTCAGGCGCCGCCGAGCGGGCCGGCATCGTCCACCGCCTCGACGTGGGAACCTCCGGCGTCATGGTGGTCGCCAAGACCGAACACGGCTACACCCTGCTGAAGCGCGCGTTCAAGGAACGCACGGTGGACAAGGTCTACCACGCGCTGGTCCAGGGACTGCCGGACCCGCTGGAGGGCACCATCGATGCGCCGATCGGCCGGCATCCCGGCTACGACTGGCGGTTCGCCGTGGTCGAAGACGGCCGCAACTCGATCACCCACTACGAGGTACTCGAGGCCTTCGGCAGGGCTTCGCTGGTCGAGGTGCACTTGGAGACCGGCCGCACGCACCAGATCCGCGTGCACTTTTCCGCGCTGCGGCATCCGTGTGCCGGCGACCTGACGTATGGCGCGGACCCCAAACTCGCCGCCGCACTGGGACTGACCCGGCAGTGGCTGCACGCCAAGAAACTTGGTTTCCACCACCCCGGCAGCGGGGAGTGGGTCGAATACGAGAGCGAGTACCCGCGGGACCTGGCCTACGCGCTGCAGGCGCTGGCCGAACACCGCGTGTAAGCCGGTACCGGCCGACTCCGGCACCTAGAATGAAACGGTGGCAGCAGTGACTTCATCCAAGATCGGCAACGATTCCTTCGTCCACCTTCACAACCACACCGAGTACTCGATGCTCGACGGTGCCGCGCGGCTGACCGACTTGTTCAGCCACGCCGATGAACTGGGCATGAACGCGGTGGCGACGACCGACCACGGGTTCGTTTTCGGCGCCTTCGATTTCTGGAACAAGGCCCGCAACGCCGGCATCAAGCCGATCGTCGGGGTGGAGGCGTATCTGACCCCGGGCACCGCCCGGGCGGACAAGACACGCGTGCGGTGGGGCGACGGCGGACGCAACGACGTCTCCGGCGCCGGCGCCTACACCCACATGACCATGTGGGCCGAGACCACCGAAGGCATGCACAACCTGTTCCGCGCCTCGTCGCTGGCCTCCCTGGAAGGCTACCTCTACAAGCCCCGGATGGACCGCGACCTGCTGCAGACCTACGGCAAGGGGCTGATCGCCACCACCGGCTGCCCGTCCGGCGAGGTCCAGACCAAGCTGCGGCTCGGACTCTACGACGAGGCCAAGCAGGCCGCCTCCGATTTCCGGGACATCTTCGGCAAAGAGAACTTCTACTGCGAGTTGATGGACCACGGCCTGGACATCGAACGCAACGTCCAGGCCGACCTGCGGAAACTGGCCCGCGAACTCGGGCTGCCGTTCGTCGCCACCAACGACCTCCACTACACCCATGCCGAAGACGCCAAGTCGCACGCGGCGCTGCTGTGCGTGCAGTCCGGATCGACGCTGGCCGACCCGAAGCGCTTCAAGTTCGATGCGGACGAGTTCTACCTGAAGTCGCCGGCGGAAATGCGCGCCATCTTCCGCGACGTCCCGGAGGCCTGCGACAACACGCTCCTGATCGCCGAGCGCTGCAACGTGGAGTTCAATACCAAGGCTTCCTACATGCCGCGCTTCCCGGTGCCGGAGGGGGAAAACGAGGAGTCCTGGTTCGTCAAGGAAGTCGAGAAGGGCCTGCACTACCGGTTCCCCCACGGCATTCCCGACGACGTGCGGAAGCAGGCCGAATATGAGATCGGCATCATCCTCCAGATGGGCTTCCCCGGCTACTTCCTGGTGGTCGCCGACTTCATCAACTGGTCGAAGGACCACGGCATCCGCGTGGGACCCGGCCGTGGTTCCGGCGCCGGCTCCATGGTCGCGTACGCGATGCGCATCACCGACCTGAACCCGCTAAAGCACGGGCTGATCTTCGAGCGCTTCCTGAACCCGGACCGCGTCTCGATGCCCGACTTCGACGTCGACTTCGACGACCGCCGCCGCCCCGAGGTGATCAAGTACGTCACAGAGAAGTACGGCGACGACCGCGTCGCCATGATCGTCACCTACGGCACCATCAAGGCCAAGCAGGCGCTGAAGGACTCGTCCCGCGTCATGGGCTATCCGTTCTCCACCGGCGAGCGGCTGTCCAAGGCAATGCCGCCGGACGTCATGGGCAAGGGCCTGACGCTGAAGGAAGTCCACGATCCCAACGCCAAGCGCTACGGCGAGGCAGAGGAGATGCGCGAGCTGCTCAAGTCCGACCAGGAGTCCGCGAAGGTCTTCGAAACCGCGCTGGGCCTGGAGGGGCTGAAGCGCCAATGGGGCGTGCACGCGGCCGGCGTGATCATGTCCTCGGAACGGCTGATCGACATCATCCCGATCATGCGCCGGGAGCAGGACGGCCAGGTCATTACGCAGTTCGACTACCCCACCTGCGAAGGCCTCGGCCTGATCAAGATGGACTTCCTCGGCCTGCGCAACCTGACGATCATCACGGACGCCATCGAGAACATCAAGATGAACCAGGACATCGACCTGGACCTTGAAACGCTCGACCTGGACGACCGGCCGTCCTACGAACTGCTGGCCCGCGGCGATACCCTCGGCGTGTTCCAGCTCGACGGCGGCCCCATGCGGTCCCTGCTGAAGATGATGCGCCCGGACAACTTCGAAGACATCTCCGCCGTCATCGCCTTGTACCGGCCGGGCCCGATGGGCGCGAACTCCCACACCAACTACGCCCTGCGCAAGACCGGCGTCCAGGAGATCACCCCGATCCATCCGGAGCTGGAAGAGCCGCTGCGGGAAATCCTGGATACCACCTACGGCCTGATCGTGTACCAGGAGCAGGTGATGGCGATCGCGCAGAAGGTGGCCGGCTTCTCGCTGGGCCAGGCGGACATCCTGCGCCGCGCCATGGGCAAGAAGAAGAAGTCCGAACTGGACAAGCAGTATGCGGGCTTCCACCAGGGCATGGTGGACCGCGGCTACTCCGAGGCCGCGGTCAAGGCGCTGTGGGACATCCTGCTGCCCTTCTCCGACTACGCGTTCAACAAGGCGCACTCGGCGGCCTACGGCCTGGTGTCCTACTGGACGGCCTACCTGAAGGCGCACTATCCGGCCGAATACATGGCCGCCCTGCTCACCTCGGTGGGCGACGACAAGGACAAGCTGGCGCTGTACCTGAACGAATGCCGGCACATGGGCATCACCGTGCTGCCGCCGGATGTGAATGAGTCGGCGCTGAACTTCACCCCGGTCGGCACGGACATCCGTTTCGGCATGGGCGCCATCCGCAACGTCGGCGCCAACGTGGTGCACGCCATGGTGGCCGCACGCGACGAGAAGGGCAACTTCGCCAGCTTCAGCGACTTCCTGCAGAAGGTCCCGGCCGTGGTGTGCAACAAGCGCACCATCGAGTCGCTGGTCAAGGCCGGCGCCTTCGACTCGCTGGGCCATCCGCGCCGCGCCCTCGCCATGATCCACGAAGAAGCGGTGGACTCGGTCATCGTGCTCAAGCGCAACGAGGCGGCCAACCAGTTCGACCTCTTCAGCGCGTTCGACGACGGCGGCGAAACCGCCGGGGGCCTGTCGGTCGACGTGCCGGACCTGCCCGAGTGGGACAAGAAGGACAAGCTCGCGTTCGAGCGGGACATGCTCGGCCTGTATGTCTCCGACCACCCGCTGCAGGGGCTGGACGGGATCCTGAGCCAGCACGCGGACCTGTCCATCACGTCCGTGATCGGCGAGGACGGCCCGCCGGACGGGCAGATCATCACCATCGCGGGCATGATCACGTCGCTGCAGCGCCGGATCGCCAAGAACAGCGGCAACGCCTACGCCCGCGCCGAGGTCGAGGACCTGGGCGGTTCCATGGAAGTGATGTTCTTCGGGCAGGCCTACGCGCCGATCGCCACCGTGCTCGCGGAAGACCTGATCGTGGTGGTCCGCGGCCGGCTGCAGCGCCGCGACGACGGTGCCGTCACCCTGAATGCCCAGGAACTCACCGTTCCGGACCTGAGCGACGGGCACTCCGGGCCCGTCGTGATCTCGATGGCCAGCTTCAAGGCCACCGAGTCGGTGGTCACCGCGCTGGGCGACGTGCTGCGCACCCACCCGGGCACCACCGAGGTGCAGGTGCGGCTGAACGGCTCGCGCAAGGTCGAGGTGATGAAGCTCGGGGTGGACCTGCGGGTTAATCCGAACCCCTCGCTGTTCGGCGACCTCAAGGTCCTGCTCGGGCCGGCCTGCCTCGATGCCTGACCGGGCGGCGGCGCCGGGTCAGTAGAATGGGTGGGTGACTTCTGCAGCCTCGGCCAACACCTTCACCGATTTCCCCACCCTTGACCTGCGCGGCCGCCGGCTGGGCACCGCCGAACTCAAGGCGGCCATGCCGCGGGCGGAGACCACCTTCGACGCCGCCACCGGCGCCGTAGAGGAAATCATCGGCAAGGTCCGGGCGGGCGGGTTCGCCGCGTTGGCGGAGCTTGCCCGCCGGTTCGACGGGGTGGAGCAACTGCATCCCCGGGTGCCGGCGGCCGCGCTGGAGGAAGCCCTGGAACAGCTCGATCCGCAGGTCCGCGCCGGTCTGGAGGAATCGATCGCGCGGGCCCGGCGGTTCGCCGCGGCGCAAAAGCCGGGGGACACCGACGTCGAGATCGGTGACGGAGCGGTGGTGACGCACAAGTGGATCCCGGTGAACCGGGTGGGCCTCTACGTCCCGGGCGGGCTGGCGGTGTACCCGTCATCCGTCGTCATGAACGTGGTGCCCGCCCAGGCCGCCGGCGTGGCGTCCATCGCCCTTGCGTCGCCGCCGCAGAAGGACTTCGGCTCGCTCCCGCACCCGACAATCCTGGCCGCCGCCAAGCTGCTGGGAATCGACGAGGTGTACGCCATCGGCGGCGCGCAGGCGGTGGCGGCGTTCGCCTACGGCGCGCCCGCGAACGGGCACGGCCCGGCGCTGGAGCCGGTGGACGTCGTGACCGGCCCCGGCAACGTCTATGTGGCCACGGCCAAGAGGCTGGTCAAGAGCGTGGTGGGGATCGACGCCGAGGCCGGCACCACCGAGATCGCCATCTTGGCCGACGAGACTGCCAATCCGGCGTTCGTGGCCGCCGACCTCATCAGCCAGGCCGAGCACGACCCGCACGCCGCCTCCGTCCTGATCACGGCTTCTGAGGAACTGGCGGCGGCAGTGCGCCGGGAACTCGGCGAGCAGGTCGCCCGAACCAAACACGCCGCCCGCGTCCGCGAGGCGCTGTCCGGCCCGCAGTCGGGGACCATCCTGGTGGACGGGCTGGAACAGGGCATCGCCGTCTGCGACGCCTACGCCGCCGAACACCTGGAGATCCAGACCGCCGACGCGGCCGGGGTAGCCGCCCGCATCCGCAACGCCGGAGCGATCTTCGTGGGCGACTACAGCCCGGTGAGCCTGGGCGACTACTGCGCCGGCTCCAACCACGTGCTGCCCACCAGCGGCACCGCCACCTTCGCCAGCGGCCTGAACGTGACGACCTTCCTGCGCGCCGTCCAGGTGGTCAATTACGGGGACGCGGCGCTGCGGGAAGTCAGCGGGCACATCGCCGCGCTGGCCCGCGCCGAGGACCTCCCGGCCCACGGCGACGCCGTCGCCATCCGGTTCGCCTGAACGGGCCCAAACCCCAACATGTAGTAATCACAGTCTTGTAATTCACCTAGATATGGTTCTAGGATGAATAAGTTGGCTGTCCCGAGGGAAGGAGTGTGGCGTGTACTGTCCGTTCTGCCGTAACTCCGATTCCCGGGTGGTGGACAGCCGGCTGACCGATGACGGTTCCGCGATCCGGCGGCGCCGCCAGTGTCCGGCCTGCGGGCGGCGCTTCACCACGGTGGAGACCACCAGCCTCAGCGTGATCAAGCGCTCCGGGGTCAGCGAGCCGTTCAGCCGGACCAAGGTCGTCAACGGCGTGCGCAAGGCCTGCCAGGGCCGTCCCGTGACGGAAGACGACCTGGCCATGCTGGCCCAGGAAGTCGAAGAGTCGGTCCGCGCCAGCGGTGCCGCGGAAATCGACGCGCATGAGGTGGGCCTGGCCATCCTGGGGCCGCTGAAGAAGCTGGACCTGATCGCCTACCTGCGGTTCGCCAGCGTCTACCAGGGCTACGAATCGCTGGAGGATTTTGAATCCGCGATCGACCAGCTGCGCCACGATGCGCAGAGGAACGGCCAGCAGGGGCCCGAAGGCCGACAACGGCCGTTGACAGCGCAGTAGCGCGACCAAGACTCCGGTGGCGGCTGCGGAGGGGAAGCCGAGGCCGCCACCGGCACCAACCTCCCGGTTGCCGGCCTATTTGGCGAAGCCGAAGTGCAGGGCCGCCTGAAGGGCCGCCCCCACGATGCCGGCGTTGTTGCGCAGCTGGGCCGGGATGATCGGCGTGGCCAGCTGAAGCCGGGGCAGGAAGTCCTCGCTGCGTTTCGAGATGCCGCCGCCGATGATGAACAGCTCCGGCGAGAACAGGAACTCGACGTGCGAAAAGTACCGCTGCAGGCGCTGCGAGTACTCCGCCCAGTCCAGGCCGTCGCGTTCGCGGGCCACGGCGGAAGCCTTCGACTCGGCGTCGTGCCCGTCCAGCTCCAGGTGGCCCAGCTCGGCGTTCGGGACCAGCTTGCCGTCGAAGATGAACGCGGAGCCGATGCCCGTGCCCAGGGTGATGACCAGCACGGTTCCCTTCACCCCCGCACCCGCCCCGTAGCGGACCTCCGCCAGGCCGGCCGCGTCGGCGTCGTTCATCACCTGGACGGGGCGGGACATCCGGTGCGTGAGCAGCGCGTCCACGTCGGTCCCGATCCAGCGCTCGTCCACGTTGGCCGCCGACCGTGCAATGCCGTGGCGGATGATGGCGGGGAATGTCACGCCCACCGGCCGGTCGGATTCCGGTCCCTCCGGGCGGGCGCTGAGTTCTTTGACGATGCGCGCGACGACGTCGGCCACGGCCTCCGGACTGGACGGACGGGGCGTGTCATAGCGGATGCGGTCGCCGACCAGGATGCCCTTTTTGAGGTCGACGATGCCGCCCTTGATGCCGGTTCCGCCGATATCGATGCCGATCGCCGACCGGGCCGCCCGCTTGGCTGCCTTCTTGGCCACGATGTCCTCGGTCGCCATGCCACCTCCGTGCGCGTTGAGACCCGGCGTGCCTCGCCGGACTACCGGAAGCCTACCCGCTGTGTCCGGCGGTGTCAGGCTTCGAAAAGCTAGGGGAGGGTAAGGATTTCCGCCCCGGTCTCGGTGACCACCAGCGTGTGCTCGAACTGGGCGGTCCGCCTGCGGTCCTTCGTGACGACCGTCCAGTTGTCATCCCACATCTCCCACTCGATCGTGCCCAGGGTCAGCATGGGCTCGATGGTGAAAACCATGCCCGGCTCGATCGCCCGGCTGTAGGCCGGGGCGGCATCGTAGTGCGGGATGATCAGGCCGGTGTGGAAGGCCTCGCCGACGCCGTGGCCGGTGAAATCGCGGACCACGCCGTAGCCGAAACGCCTGGCATAGGACTCGATGCTCCGGCCGATCACGTTGATCTCCCGTCCCGGGGCCACGGCCTTGATGCCGCGGCGCAGCGACTCCTGGGTGCGCTCGACCAGCAGGCGGGACTCTTCATCGACGTCGCCGACCAAGAAGGTGTAGTTCGTGTCCCCGTGGACGCCGTCCAGGTACGCGGTGATATCGATGTTGACGATGTCCCCGTCCTGCAGCACGGTGGTATCCGGAATGCCGTGGCAGATCACTTCATTCACCGAGGAACAGATCGATTTGGGGAAGCCGCGATAGCCCAGGCAGGAGGGATACGCGCCGTGGTCCAGCAGGAATTCATGCCCGATGCGGTCCAACTCGTCGGTGGTCACGCCCGGCTCGATGTGCTTGCCCACCTCCACGATGGCCTGTGCGGCGATCCGTCCGGCGACGCGGATTTTCTCGATGGTCTCCGGCGTCTTGACCTCCGAGCCGGTGAATTTGGCCGGCGCCGGCTTCCACGCGTACTCGGGCCGGACGATCGAAGGGGGAACGGGCAACGGGGGGCTGACGGTGCCTTGAACGAGGGTTCCGACGGGTGCTGTTGCTGCGTTGTGGGGCATAGTATCGATCATATAGGTGCTGCAGAGGTGCCCGACAGCGGAGGGGCAACAGCCTTCGCACGCTGCCGGGCGCCGTCAACGTAAGGAGGCCGGCATGGCGGATTTCTGGTACAACGTGGTCACCCATCAGGTGGAAGTGGGCGCCCAGTCCGACTGGACGCAGCTGATCGGCCCCTACGAGACCCGCGAAGAGGCCGAGCACGCACTGGAAAAGGTGCAGCGGCGCAACGAGGAGTGGGACGCGGAGGACGACTGACCCGCCGGCGCCTGCTCCGGGCGCGGGGTTTACGGACCGAAAGGACGGGGTGCCTAGAAGGAGTGCTCCGGGCCGGGGAACACGCCGTCCTGGACGTCCGAGCGGAAGGCGGCGGCGGCGTCGGAAATGATGGTGCGCACGTCCGCATACTGTTTGACGAACTTCGCCATCTTGCCGCCGCGCAGGCCGACCATGTCCTGCCAGACCAGGACCTGGCCGGTGGTCGACGGCCCCGCCCCGATGCCGATCGTGGGGACACGCAGGGCCTGGTCCACCTTGGCGGCCGCCTCGGCCGGAACCATCTCCATGAGCACGGCGAAGGCTCCGGCCGCTTCCAGGGCCAGGGCGTCGTCGATGAGCCGTTCGGCGTCGTCGCCGCGGCCCTGCACCCGGTAGCCGCCCAGCGCATGTTCGCTCTGCGGAGTGAAGCCGATATGCGCCAGTACCGGAACTCCGGCCTGCACCATGGCCCGGACGGTGTCCGCATAGTAGGCGCCGCCCTCCATTTTCACCGCGTGGACGCCGGTCTCCTTCAGGAAGCGCACGGCCGTTTCCACCGCCTGCGCCGGCGACACCTCGTAGCTGCCGAAGGGCAGGTCGGCAACGACGAACGCGCTGCGGGCCGAGCGGGCGACCGCCCGGCAGAGCGGCAGCATCTCGTCCACGGTGATCGGCAGGGAGGTCTCGTTGCCCAGGACGTTGTTGGACGCCGAGTCCCCGATCAGCAGCACCTCGATGCCGGCGGCGTCGAAAATCTCCGCGGTGTACTGGTCATACGCCGTCAACATGGCGAAGCGCCGGCCCTCGTCCTTGGCCTGCTGCAGGTGGTGGATGCGGGTGCGGCGGGCCGGGCGGGAAGCCGATGCCGCCGCCGGCGTGCCGTAAGGAGCCGGCTGCTCGGCGCCGGAAGACTGTGAAGTGGGCATGTGGTAGAGCCTAATCCTCAGGCGTCCGCTTCCTCCACTCTGGTGCGGACGCGTTACCGGGGCGCCAACTTCGGTTGTGCTGCCAGTAGGCTAAAGGGAAGCAGACCACCGCAGGCTTTGGCATGCAGTTTTTGGATGCCGTGGCCCGGACACAGCGAAAGGCAGCACATGGACCGTCAGCAGGAATTCGTCCTCCGTACCATCGAGGAACGCGACGTGCGCTTTGTCCGGCTCTGGTTCACCGACATCGTCGGGTCGCTGAAATCCGTGGCGCTGGCCCCTGCGGAGGTCGAAGGCGCCTTCGAGGAGGGGCTCGGCTTCGACGGCTCCTCTATTGAAGGACTGGCCCGGGTCTTCGAGTCCGACATGCTGGTCCAGCCGGATCCCACCACGTTCCAGATCCTGCCGTGGCGGGGCGAAGCGGAGCAAACGTCGCGGATGTTCTGCGACGTGCTCACCCCCGACGGCGAACCGTCCACCGCCGACCCGCGCAATGTCCTCAAGCGGACGCTGGGCAAGGCCGCGGAGATGGGCTTCACCTGCTACACGCACCCCGAAATCGAGTTCTACCTGCTCAAGTCCGACCAGCTGGGTCCGGACGGGGTCCCGGTGCCCGTGGACCACGCCGGGTATTTTGACCACGTGCCCGGCGGCGTTGCCCAGGACTTCCGCCGCACCGCGGTGACCATGCTGGAAAACGTGGGCATCTCGGTGGAGTTCAGCCACCACGAGGACGGGCCCGGCCAAAACGAAATCGACCTCCGGTACGCCGATGCCCTGCAGACCGCGGACAACATCATGACCTTCCGCACGGTGGTCAAGGAAGTGGCGTTGATGGAGGGCATCTACGCCACCTTCATGCCCAAGCCGTTCTCCGATCACCCGGGTTCCGGCATGCATACGCACTTTTCGCTGTTCGAGGGAGACTCGAACGCCTTCTTCGAAGCCGGCGCCGAATTCCAGCTCTCCAAGACGGCGCGCCAGTTCATGGCCGGGATCCTGCGCCATGCGCCCGAATTCACCGCCGTCACCAACCAGTTCGTCAACTCCTACAAGCGCCTGTGGGGCGGGGGAGAGGCCCCCAGTTACGTGTCCTGGGGCCACAACAACCGGTCGGCGCTGCTGCGGGTGCCGCTGTACAAGCCGAGCAAGGGCCAGTCCGCCCGGGTGGAATACCGGGGCATCGACTCGGCGGCCAATCCCTACCTGTCCTACGCGGTGCTCCTGGGCGCCGGGCTCAAGGGCATCGAGGAGGGTTACGAGTTGCCGCCGGCCGCCGAGGACGACGTGTGGAGCCTGAGCACCGCCGAGCGGCGGGCCATGGGCCTTGACCCGTTGCCGTCCAGCCTGCATGACGCCATCCGCACCATGGAGGAGTCGGAGCTGGTGGCCGGGATCCTGGGCGAACAGGTGTACGAGATTTTCCTGCGCAACAAGCGGGCCGAGTGGCACGACTACCGCCTGCAGGTCACCCCGCACGAGCTGAAGCGCAACATCGGAATCCTCTAGGGCGGCCACGTGCTGACGAACCGGCGCTTGATCGCCCGAGGATTCCACGATCTGGAGCGCAGCACCCGGTTCCTGCAGGCCAGGGAACTGTCCGGCATCAGCCAGGAGCGGCTGGAGGCCGGGTTCGCGGTCAGCGCCGACCCGGACCAGGCGCTGGTATCGCTGGTGCGACTGCTGGAGAAAAACCCGTCCCTGGCGGACGTCATCAACATGGGCGGCGACGGCAGCGAAGCCCTGTTCCGGCTGCTCGGGGCTTCCGAGGCCCTGGCGGACTTCCTGCTCCGCCGGCCGGAGCATCTGGACGTCCTCGACACGGACATCGGACCGGAACCCGGCCGGGTGCCGGCGTCCCGCCTGCGCAGCTCGCTGCTGCGTTCCGTCGGGGCGGACCCCTTGTCGGGACAACCGGTCGCCTCGTTTTCGGGCAAGGACGCCTACGTCGCGCTGCGGAGCACGTACCGCCGGCACCTGTCCGAACTGGCGATCCGGGACCTCTCCGCGGCCTCGCCGGTCGACTTCCTGCCGGACGCCGCCCGGGAACTGGCGGACCTGGCCGCGGCCGCGCTGGACGCCGGGCTTGCGGTGGCCCGGGCCGAAGCAGCGGAGCGTTACGGCGCCGGCGACGTCGCGGCGGTGCGGCTGGCCATCATCGGCATGGGCAAGTGCGGGGCCGGGGAGCTGAACTATATTTCCGACGTCGACGTGGTGTACGTCGTCGAGGCCGACGGGCTCGCCGACACCGAGGCCGGGGTGATCGGCGCGGCGCTGGCCAGCGGAACGGCCCGCGCCATCTCCTCGCCCGGCCCGGAACCAGGGCTCTGGGAAGTCGACGCCAACCTGCGCCCGGAGGGCAAGGACGGTCCGCTGGTCCGGACGCTGGACTCGCACCTGACGTATTACCGGCGCTGGGCGCAGAGCTGGGAGTTCCAGGCACTCCTGAAGGCCCGGGCCGTGGCCGGGGACGCCGAGCTGGGCCGCCGGTACGAGGAAGCGGTGTCGCCGCTGGTGTGGTCCTCGTCGGAACGGGAAGGGTTCGTCGAATCGGTGCAGTCCATGCGCCGCCGGGTCACCGAAAACATCCCGGCCCATGAGCGCGGCCGCCAGATCAAGCTGGGCCGCGGCGGGCTTCGCGACGTTGAATTCACGGTCCAACTGCTGCAGTTGGTGCATGCCCGGGTAGACGAATCCATCCGCCAGCGCGACACGACGTCGGCCATCGCGGCGCTGAGCACCGCGGGCTACATCTCGCGCGCCGACGCGCAGGAATTCGATGAGGCCTACCGGTACCTGCGCGTCCTGGAACACCGGATCCAGTTGGTGCACCTGCGCCGGACACACTTGATGCCCGACGACGAGCAGGCGCAGCGCGTGCTGGCCAAAGCCGCCCAGGGAGCGCTGCTCGATAGGCGGCCGGCGCCGGCCGAGCTGCTGGAGAAATGGCAGCAGACCAAGCGCAGGGTGCGGGCGCTGCACGAACGCATCTTCTACCGGCCGCTGCTGGCCGCAGCCTCCAACCTGAGCCTGGACGAGGTGCGGCTGACCCCGGAGGCGGCGCAGGGCCGGCTGGCCGCGCTGGGCTACCAGGACCCGCGGGGTGCGATGCGTCATATCGAGGCCCTGACCGGCGGAGTCAGCAGGAAGGCGTCGCTGCAGCGCCAGCTGCTCCCGGTCTTGCTGGAATGGATCGCTTCCGGCGTGGACCCGGACGCGGGCCTGCTGGGCTTCCGCCGGCTGAGCGAACGGCTGGGAGACTCGCACTGGTACCTGGGCATGCTGCGGGACTCGAGCTCGGCCGCCGAACGCCTGTGCCACATTCTTTCCAGCAGCCGCTTCATCACGGACCTGCTGGAGGTCTCGCCGGAGTCCACGGCCTGGCTGGGCACCGACAAGGACCTCGTACCGCTCAGCTTCGACGCCCAGTGGCAGGAAATCCGGTCCAAGATGTCCCGCCACCCGGTGCCCGAGGAGGCCATCCGGCTGATCCGGCTGATCCGGCGCCGGGAAACGCTGCGCATCGCGCTGGCCGACTCCTCCGGGCTGCTGGAGCAGTCCCAGGTCGGGGCCGCTCTGGCGGACGCCGACCGTGCCGCCGTGCTCGGCGCGCTCCACGTCGCGGAAACCTCCGTGCTGGAGTCCGAGGAACGGCTGACGGCCCTGTTGGTGGTGGCCATGGGCCGGCAGGGCGGACGGGAGATCAGCTACGGCTCGGATGCCGACGTCATGTACGTGCACCGGCCCTTGCCGGGGGCCGACCCCGGCCTGGCCCAGCAGCAGGCGGAGCGCATTGTCACGCGGATCTCTTCCCTCCTGAAGCAGCCCTGCACACCCCCGGTGCTGGCCGAACGGGTGCTCGAAGTGGATGCGGCGCTGCGGCCGGAAGGCAAGAACGGGCCCATGGTGCGCTCGCTGGACTCCTACCGCGAGTATTACCAACGCTGGTCCCTGGTCTGGGAGGCGCAGGCCTTGCTGCGCGCCCGCCCGATGGCCGGCGACGACAACCTGGCGGACGAGTTCATCGCGCTCGTGGATCCGATCCGCTACCCGGAGGGGCTGGGAAGCGATCAGGTGCGCGAAATCCGCCGGATCAAGGCGCGGGTGGAATCGGAGCGGCTCCCGCGCGGCGCCGATCCGGCCCGCCATCTGAAGCTGGGCCGCGGGGGACTCAGCGACGTGGAGTGGCTGGTCCAGCTGCTGCAGCTGGAGCACGCCCGGAAGCTCCCGGAGCTGCGCACCACCAACACGCTCGAAGCGCTCTCCGCCATCGCAGCCGCCGGGCTGCTGCCCGGCGAGGACGCCGCCGCCCTCGGGCGAAGCTGGAGCCTTGCCACCCGGATCCGGTCGGCCAATGTGATCTGGGCGGGCAAGAACTCGGACGTGCTGCCGGCCTCGCGCCGGGACCTCGAAGCGGTGGCACGTTGGTGCGGTTACGAGCCCGGGAACGCTGCGGCGATCGAGGAAGACTACCTGCGCCAGACCCGCCGCGCCCGGGCCATCTTCGAGCGCTACTTCTACGGTTACGGCACCTAGCCTCCCCGACGCCAAGTGGTGCTGCCGGTCACCGGTCTGTACCCTCAATGAGGATCTTTTGCGCCTTGCACAGGCTGTACAGGCGTGCCCTGAGAACAAATCTAGGAGCTGTTTAGTTTGCACACCCTCCAATGCACCGGGCTGGGACGGCGCCTGCTGGCCCTGACCGGACTGCTGGCGGTGCTCTCGCTGGTCTTCGGCGGCAACGCGGCCGCGGCCGCGGCCGCGGCCCAGGCGCCGCAGAGCGCCAGCGGCAAGAGCTACGTCATCGGTACCGACACGACGTTCGCCCCCTTCGAGTTCCGCCAGGGCGGCGAACTGGTCGGCATCGACATGGACCTGCTGCGGGCGATCGCCGAGAACCAGGGTTTCGAAGTGGAAATCCGGTCGCTCGGGTTCGACGCCGCGCTGCAGGCGCTGCAGTCCAACCAGGTGGATGGAGTCATCGCCGGCATGTCCATCACGGACGAGCGCCGGCAGGTCTTCGACTTCTCCGACCCGTACTTCGACTCGGGTGTGCAGATGGCCGTGGCGCAGAGCAACAACGAGATCACCTCTTACGAGGACCTCGCGGGCGAGACGGTCGCGGTCAAGCGCGGCAGCGAGGGTGAAGCCTTCGCCGACTCCATCGCCGAAGAGTACGGTTTCACGGTCAAGCCGCTGGACCAGTCGGCCACCATGTACGACGACGTCAAGGCCGGCAACTCCGTGGCAGTCTTCGACGACTACCCGGTGCTGGCCTACGGCATCGCCCAAAACAACGGGCTGAAGGCCGTCACGGAGAAGGAACGCGGAAGTTCCTACGGCTTCGCGGTCAACAAGGACCAGAACCCCGAACTGATCCAAGCCTTCAACGCCGGCCTGGCCGAGCTCAAGGCCAGCGGCGAATACCAGCAGATCCTGGACAAGTACCTCGCTTCGCCGGAGACTGCCGGGAAGAGCAGCTTCTGGCAGCTGCTGACCGACAGCCTCCCCGCCCTGATGAAGGGCCTGGGGCTCACGCTGTTCGCCACGGCGGTCTCGATCATCATCGCCCTGGTCCTGGGCGTCGCCTTCGGGTTCCTGAAGGTATCCCGCCGGATCGTGCTGCGCGGGATCGCGACCACCTACGTGGGCATCTTCCGCGGCACGCCGTTGCTGGTCCAGGCGTTCTTCTTCTACTTCGGCCTGCCGCAGCTGACCGGGGCGCCGATCGACGTCCTCACCGCCGGCGTGCTGACGCTGAGCCTGAATGCCGGCGCCTACATGACGGAGATCGTCCGCGGCGGCATCCAGTCCGTGGATCCAGGCCAGATGGAAGCCAGCCGCAGCCTGGGCCTGGGCTACGTCAAGTCCATGCAGAAGGTCGTGATCCCGCAGGCGGTCAAGATCATGACCCCCAGCTTCATCAACCAGTTCGTCATCACGCTCAAGGACAGCTCCCTGCTCGCGGTCATCGGTTTCGCCGAACTGACCTACCAGGGCCAGCAGATCTACGCCTCCAACTTCCGTACCGGCGAAACGCTGCTGATCGTGGCGGCGTTGTACTTCGTGGTGATCACCGCGCTGATCAAGCTTTCCAACATCCTGGATAAGAGGTTCAACAAGTGAGCAAGATTCACGTCGCCGGACTCAGAAAAAGCTTTGGCAGCAACGAGGTCCTCAAGGGCCTCGACGTCGAGGTGGCCGAAGGCGAAGTCGTCTGCGTGATCGGGCCGTCCGGCTCGGGCAAGTCGACCTTCCTGCGCTGCCTGAACAAGCTGGAGGACATCAGCGGGGGAACCGTGGTGGTTGACGGTTTCGATCTGACCGACCCGAAGGTCGACCTGGACAAGGTGCGCCAGCACATCGGCATGGTCTTCCAACACTTCAACCTGTTCCCGCACAAGTCCGTGTTGGAGAACATCATGCTGGCCCCGGTGGAGCTCAAAAAGCTCGGCAAGGCCGAAGCACGCAGCAAGGCCCTGGAGCTGCTGGAGAGGGTCGGGCTGTCCGAGAAGGCCGACGCCCGCCCGGCCCAGCTCTCCGGCGGACAGAAGCAGCGCGTGGCCATCGCGCGGGCACTGGCCATGAATCCCGACATCATGCTCTTCGACGAGGCCACCAGCGCCCTGGACCCGGAGATGGTGGGGGAGGTGCTGCAGGTCATCAAGGACCTGGCGGCGGAAGGCATGACCATGGTGGTGGTCACCCACGAGATGGGCTTCGCCCGCGAAGTCTCGGACCGCGTCATCTTCATGGCCGACGGCAACATCGTGGAGGAAGGCAGGCCGGAGGCACTCTTCGGCGCCCCGCAGCAGGCACGTACCCAGGACTTCCTGGCCAAGGTCCTCTGAGGTCCTCCGACCGGCCGACGGCGGTGCCCTCCGATGCGCGGGGGCGCGCCGCCGTCGGGCCCCGCCCTGTAGGTGTGTGGCCGGGAACAGGGCGCCGGGCTAGGCTGAGGCCGGAACCCAACCGAAGGAGGCGCCGGACATGACCGACATCGATGTGCTTGGACGCGAACACCTGGCCGTGGCCGTCGGAGCGCCGCACGGCCGCAGTGCCGCCTTGGTGGCCCAGGACGGTCCGCTGCGCCAGACGGTGTTGGCCTTGAAGGCCGGGGCGGAGCTGGGGGAGCACAACGCCCCGCTGGCCGGCACGCTGCTGGTCCTGGAAGGGGCGGTCACCGTGGTGTCCGCGTCCGGCCGCATGGCCGTCAACCAGAACCAGCTCGCCGTGATCCCGAAGGAGCGGCACTCGGTGGAGGCGTCCGAGGACTCGGTGTTCCTGCTGACAGCCGTCACCGAGACACGCCGGGACAGCTGAACGGCGCCGCCGGGACCCACCGGGACAGTCGAGCATCGCGCCGGGCCTTGCCCGCATGGCGCGTCGCGCGTTACCTACGCAGCGCGCCGCGGATGATCGCCACCACTCCCGCGAACAGCAGCGCGGTGGCCGTCAGCACCAGCGCATAGGCGACTCCGACGCGCAGGATGACCAGAAACACCAGGAAGGTGACGGCAGCGCCGATGAGCGCGGCCCTGACCGGTCGCGGCGTGCGGCCCTGAGGTGCGGGCTCCCCGCTTTCGCCCATGGGCTTCATTTTGCCACGCCTCGAGGTCGCAGCCGAGGGTCTGTCCGGCAGCCGCTCACCGGTGCGTCCCCGATCGGTTGACGGGTGAAATCACCGGGAGCACGGGGTCCACGCAGTAAAGGGGCCCTTCTCAGATGAGCATGGTTGGGGCTGGATGAATCTTCGCGGCGTCTGATGCAATGGGCTGGCGTGGCGTTGGCCTGAACGAATTGGAAGCCGACCTCGTCGCTGGAAGGGAGCGAGCTGAAACAGAGGGGTGGAAAGGCGAGGTCGACGGGCTGGAACTTACCTTGGGACACCTGCGTGATAAACGTGACCGCGCCATCCGGCTGCGGAAGCTAACAACGGCCCCGCCCTGGGCGGCACGGAGGACGTCTGTTTCTACAGGGGCGTGGCATCTAGGCTGCATGGCTTGCACCAGCCATTCATACCCCCACGGGGTATCATGTGGGTCATGGGAACAGCGATTCGAAGAAGCAAGCGTCAGGCACAGGATCACGCGGCGTACTGGGCACGCCCGCAGGCTGGAGTGCTGACCTATGTTGCACTTGGGGATTCGGCGGGGGTGGGCGTCGGCGTCGATGATCCACGTCATGGATATGTCGGCGTTATCGCCGATCGTCTCGCCGAGGCGACCGGTCAACAAGTCCGCACAGTGAATTTGTCGGTCAGCGGGGCTAAGACGGGGGACCTTCTGCTCACTCAGATCCCGAAGTTGTTAGCAATGTCCCCGCCTGATTTCGTCACGTGCATCATTGGGGGGAACGACGTAGCGTGGTCCCCGGCGTTTAGCACCCCTGCCTTTGCGCGGAACATGAGAACCATCGCCGCAAACTTGCCAGTAAGCTCCGTGATGGGGTTTGTGCCTCATTTCATGCATTGGCCATATTCGACTCGAACGCGAAAAGCAAACCAGGCCATCCGGTTAGCCGCTGACGTGAGCGGCCACGCAGTTGCAGACATCTACGCGTCGACGAGGAATCTATCCCTTTCCGAATATATGCGGACATTTGCCGGAGACCGCTTTCACCCCAACGAAGTTGGTCATCGAGTGTGGGCCGACGCGATATGGGAGCAACTTGTTCCTCGCAGCTCACCCCTTTACTGAAGTTGGAGTCAATATTGAGACGCATTGGATACTCCCAGACGCCGCATCGGCCAACGGCCCCGGTTCTGTTTGTGTTTCGACCTCTGAGTGCGACTGTCCCGGAAGCCGTTCGATCACTCCGCTTCCCTGCACGTGCATGCGGACGTCGGTGATGGAGCTGAGGTTTATGAGCGCTCCCGCAAGGCGGTTCGACTCCCCCACTGAGTGCGCCAATACGTTCTGAATCAGCTCCCTCCTCGGGCAACACGGCCGGCGCTAGGCCTCGGGCGAAGGCATCGGGCCTCGCGTTTTCGATTCTGGCGGCTGTGGCGGTTGCCGTCGGAGTCGATGAATTTTCCGGTTTCAGCCGCCATGGTGCTTTTTGGCGCCTGTTGCTGCTAGGCCCGATTGGTGGCGCGATCGTTCAGGCCCAGCTCAACAAGGTGGTCTCGGGCCCGGAGTCGACTGAGCCGATCTTCGCATAGCCGCAACCGGCCAAACACCCGACTCGGCGAGCTTGGTTTAGTTGCATTTGGGGCCAGGTTGTCGTGGTGGGGTGGCCGGCGGCAGTACACCGACTCGCCGCCAACGAACCGTAGACCGCCATGGCGACCACGATCCATTCGGACTGGCCCGCCTCAGCTGCGGTGCGGTGCACCCGACCTGAATCGCACCCAGTGCAACGCCGATGAGCGCGTAGATTGCGTAGGCGATCTTGCGGGTGCTGGGATGAGCGCTGCGTGTAGCGGACGTCGAATTCATGCGGGGAGTCATCTCTCCTGCCATTCATTACCCGGAAGTAGCCGCTGAAAACCGATATCTTCAAGACGCCGATACCGGTTTCGACCGGTCTGACTGTGGAATCAACCGGATGTCGTCCAAATACGGGAGCGAAACTATCGTGACAACCGAATGGGGCGGCCAACCGTGCCGTATACCGACGAGGCCAGGTTCAGGGATGCCAGAGCGACCGTAAAGGACCCGCCTGAAGGTTTCCGCCACCACGACCTGCGGCACTGCTCCGCCTCACTGTTGATCGCCTGCGGGTTCGACGTGGAGGTCGTTCAGCGGTGCCTGTGCCATGCTTCAGCCAAGACGAAGCTGGACACCTACGGGCACATGTTTCCGGACAAAGAAGAGTCCGCACGTGCCGCCGTCACCGAAGTGCTGGCCGCTCGCGCGGACTCCCTGCGGACTAGCCCGCGTTTAACCGCGGAATCTAGCTAGCAGCCGTAGTAGAGCTCGAATTCGTACGGGTTCGGGCGGGCGGCCAGCGGCGCAATTTCCTCTTCGCGCTTGTAGGCGATCCAGGTGTCGATCAGGTCCTGGGTGAAGACACCGCCGGCCTGCAGGAACTCGTTGTCCGCCTCCAGTGCCTCGAGCGCTTCCTCCAGCGAACCCGGAGCCTTCTGAATGTCCTTGGCTTCCTCGGCGGGCAGCTCGTACAGGTCCTTGTCGATCGGGTCGGCCGGCTCGATTCGGTTCTTGATGCCGTCCAGGCCCGCCATCAGCTGCGCGGCGAAGGCCAGGTAGGGGTTGGAGCTGGGGTCCGGAGCGCGGAACTCGATGCGCTTGGCCTTCGGGTTGGAGCCGGTGATCGGGATGCGGATGCCGGCCGACCGGTTGCCCTGCGAGTAGACCATGTTCACCGGGGCCTCGAAGCCCTTGACCAGTCGGCGGTAGGAGTTGACCGTCGGGTTGGTGAACGCCAGCACGGCGGAAGCATGCTTGAGCAGGCCGCCGATGTACCAGCGGGCGGTGTCGGAGAGGCCGGCGTAGCCCTTCTCGTCGTAGAACAGCGGCTGCCCGCCGGTCCAGAGCGACTGGTGGCAGTGCATGCCGGAGCCGTTGTCGCCGAACACGGGCTTGGGCATGAACGTGGCGGACTTGCCCCAGGCGTCGGCGACGTTCTTAACGATGTACTTGAACTTCAGCAAATCGTCGGCCGCGTGCGTCAGCGTGCTGAACTTGTAGTTGATCTCGGCCTGGCCGGCGGCGCCGACCTCGTGGTGGGAGCGCTCGACCTCGAGGCCGACGGCGTCCAGCTCCACGCAGATCGCGTCGCGCAGGTCCGCCTGCTTGTCGGTGGGGGCCACGGGGAAGTAGCCGCCCTTGACCGGGGTCTTGTACCCCTGGTTCCCGCCTTCTTCCCGCTTCCCGGAGTTCCAGTACGCCTCGACCGAGTCCACCCTGTAGAAGGAATGCTCGGGGCTGGACTGGTAGCGGACGTCGTCGAAAATAAAGAATTCGGCTTCCGGGGCGAAGAACGCGGTGTCGGCGATGCCGGTGGAGGCCAGGTACGCCTCGGCGCGCTCGGCCACGCCGCGGGGGTCGCGGTGGTAGGGGTCACCGGTGCGCGGGTTCACGATGGAGAAGTTCAGCGCCAGCGTCTTCTCGACGCGGAACGGATCGATGAAGGCGGTCGAAACATCCGGGATCAGCTGCATGTCGGACTCGGCGATGCCTTGGAAGCCGCGGATCGAGGAGCCGTCGAAGAGTTGGCCGTTCACGAAGAAGTCCGCGTCAACGGTCTTGGCCGGCACGTTGAAGTGCTGCTGGACGCCGGGCAGATCGGTGAAACGGATATCGACGAACTTAACGTCTTCGTCGGCGATGTACTTGAGGACCTCGTCCGCATTCTTGAACATCGGGTCATGCTCCTTACGCATTCTGGGGGAACCTGCCTCCGCTGTACGGGGCCGGCAACAGTTACAACAATAGGAGCAGGGAATTTCCCGACAGTGTCGCAAGTGTTTCGGGCAGGTTACGAAATCGATGTGCACTGCAAGTTTACCGTCAGTGGCCTTCACGCTTTACCGGCGGGAACTCCGGCCGCCCCCGGGGAAACCCCGTTACAGGCGGGACCGGTAAACTTGAGGGGTGGTAAGCAGACGCGATCTTGGTTCCTGGCTTGAAGGCCCCCCGCAGTCCAACATCCAGAAATGGCCCGGGCAGCGGCTCGGGCTCCCGCAATCCGGGCCCGGCTCGATTGCGCGTCCGGGGCGCCGGTTCGTGGCGCTGCTCATTGACTGGCTCCTGTGCTACGCGATCGCGAACGCCTTCCTGGGCGGAAGCCAGCTGGCCATCCTGGGGGTGTTCGCCGTCGAGCAGCTGCTGCTGGTGGGGACGCTCGGCTACAGTTTCGGCCACCGACTGCTTGGCATCCACGTGCGCAAACTCGACGGCTCCGCCCCCGGCTTGCTGGCCGCCGTCGTGCGCACCGTCCTCCTGTGCCTGGTGATTCCGGCGGTTATTTTCGACCCCGACCAGCGAGGCTTCCACGATCGCGCCATGGGCACCGTGCTGGTGCGCCGCTGAGGCAGCCTTCCTCGGTCGTGCCGTGAGCACCACCGTCCTAACGCCCCGCTGAGCCAGCGCCTCACAGCGGCCTCAAGCCTGCTTGGCCCGAAACGTTAAAACCGAAAGGCTGCCGGTGAAACCGGCAGCCTTTCGGTTTTGTCAGGCGGACGCTCAGCGGCCGCGCATGGCCTTGCGGTCCGGGCGGGCCTTGAACGGATCCACGCCCTTGGGGATGGGGAGCTTGTTGCTGCCCAGGGCCGACAGGCGCTTGTCCACGGCGCTGACTTCCTGTTTGGTCAGTTCCTTCTTGAGCTTCTGCACGGTCTTGGCCACCTTGCTCAACTCCACCTGGCCTTCGCCGCGGCCGGTCTCGATCACATGGATCGTGACGTTGGGCAGGATGCGGCGAAGCCTGCGCCGCTCCGACTCGACCAGCTGCCGCACGCGGTGCGAGGGGCCCTCGGTGACCAGCACAATGCCGGGGCGGCCCACGGCGCGGAAGACGGCGTCCTGGGTGCGCGGGTTCACGGCCACCGGCTGGTCCTGCAGGATCCAGCCGCGGCGCAGCACGCTGAGGGCCGCGCCGGAAGCACCGGGCTGGCCCTCGATCTGCGAGAACGCCGCACGTTCGGCGCGCCGCGACAAGATGAAGGTGGCGGCCAGCAGGCCCAGCGGGATGGAGATGATCAGCAGCGTGACCCAGTTGTTGATCAGCAGGCCGATGACCAGGCCGACGGCGACGATGCCGAGGAAGGCCAGCAGCATGAACCAGACAACGTTCGGGTCGTTGCGCCGGGTCATCCGGAAGACCTGGCCGATCTGCTTCAGCCGGCCGGGCTGCTTGTTGGCTTTGGAGGGTTTCCCAGCCTTGGGCTTGCGTGAGAAGAGACCCCGCTTCGGGGCGTCGGAATCGGTGCTATGGGCCATAATGTCCAATTCTATCGTGAGCCAGGAGGCACTCGTGCCGTACGCGGACACGGCAGCGGCCCGGCAGCCGGCAGGCTCCCGGACCGCGGTTCCGGCGGTTCAGCTACCGGGCGGCAATCAGCGTGGCGGCTTCCTGGCGGGTGCTGCCGGACTCGCCGATATGGGCGAGCTGGGGCGGGAGCTCCAAGCCCTTCTTGCGCATCGCGGTGGCCCAGAGGCGGCTGGCCCGGTAGGAGGAGCGCACCAGCGGCCCGCTCATCACGCCCAGGAAGCCGATGTCCTCGGCCTCCTGGCTTAGTTCCACGAATTCCTCCGGCTTCACCCAGCGCTCCACCGGGTGGTGGCGTTCGGTCGGGCGCAGGTACTGCGTGATGGTCACCAGGTCGCAGCCGGCGGCGTGGAGATCGCGCAGCGCCTCGGAAATTTCTTCGCGGGTTTCGCCCATGCCCAGGATCAGGTTGGACTTGGTCACCATGCCCTGGTCGCGGCCCTGCGTGATGACATCCAGCGAACGCTCATAGCGGAAGGCCGGCCGGATGCGCTTGAAGATCCGGGGCACGGTTTCCACGTTGTGCGCGAATACCTCCGGTTTGGCGTCGCAGATGGCCGTGATGTGTTCGGGCTTTCCGGAGAAGTCCGGAATCAGGATTTCGACGCCGGTGCCGGGGTTGAGTTCGTGAATCTTGCGGATGGTCTCGGCGTAGAGCCACACGCCCTCGTCGGCCAGGTCGTCGCGGGCCACGCCGGTGACGGTTGCGTAGCGCAGGTTCATCTGCTGGACCGACTGGGCCACCTTGGTGGGTTCCAGGATGTCGACGGGGGAGGGCTTGCCCGTATGGATCTGGCAAAAGTCGCAGCGGCGCGTGCACTCGGAGCCGCCGATCAGGAACGTCGCCTCGCGGTCTTCCCAGCATTCGAAAATATTGGGGCAGCCTGCCTCTTCGCAGACGGTATGCAGCCCCTCCTTCTTGACCAGGTTCTTCATGCCCACGTACTCGGGGCCCATGTTGACCTTGGCCTTGATCCAGTCCGGCTTGCGCTCAACGGGGGTGGCTGCATTGCGGGCCTCGACGCGCAGCAGGCGGCGTCCTTCAGGGGCGAGCGTCACAACAGGGCTCCTTCGGTCTGGCGGTGGCCAGGGTCGGTGTCGGTGGCCGCGGGGCCGGGGGTGCCGGCCTTGACCAGGGATGTCTCGAACGAGCGGAGTTCTTCCTCCACCCGGTCTGCGATGTCGGCCGGGGCCACGTCCAGCCCGGTCTCGGCCTGGATGGTGGTGGTGCCGGCGTCGGTAATGCCGCAGGCAATGATCTGGCTGTAGGGTGCCAGGTCGTTCCGGCAATTGAGCGCGAAGCCGTGCATGGTTACCCGGCGGTTGACGCGGATGCCGATGGCGGCGATCTTGCGGGCGGGCCCGCGCTCGTCGGCCTCGATCCAGACGCCGGAGCGGCCCTCCATCCTGGTGCCGGCCACGCCGTAATCGGCGAGCACATTAATCAGGACCTGCTCGAGGATGTCAACGTAGTCGGCCACCCGGGTGGGATCCGGGAGGGCCACGATGGGGTAACCCACCAGTTGGCCGGGGCCGTGCCACGTCAGTTTGCCGCCACGGTCGACGCTGACCACGGGGGTGCCGTCCAACGGCCGCTCATGGTCTTCGGTCCGCTTGCCGGCGGTGTAGACGGCGCTGTGCTCCAGCAACAACACGGTGCTGGGCGCCGTGCCCGCCACGACTTCGGCGTGCAGCTTGCGCTGCAGCGCCCAGCCTTCTTCATAATCGACGTAGTTAGGGCCGAAGCCCAGCCGAGAAAACTCAAGAGCCATTCAGCAAGACTACGCTCCGGGGGCCGGGCACTGCTATTTGTGTAACGACTCAAGTGCTGTGGATAACTCCTGCGCCCCGCGGCCAAACGGAGTACAAGTGGTCCATGGAAGATGGGCAGACACCCGGGGCGGCCTCCGTCGGGCAGGAACCGCCGCGGCCGGCGGCGCCGGGGCTGCACGTGCAGCGGTGGCTGGGCAGCGGCGCCTCGGCCTCGGTATGGCTGGTCCGCGACGCGCTGACCCGAACGGAGTATGCACTGAAGGTGCTGTCTGCGCCCACTGTTCCCTCCTCCTCGGACGACGCCGAACGCCCGCGGCCGGGGCCGCGCCCTGCCCGGCACGTATTAGCCGCCGATGAGGGGGAGCCCGCTCCCTGGGCGGTTGCCCCCGAGGGGCAACCGGGGGCCGCGGCCGCTGCCGCCGACCATGAACTATTCCTGTTGGCGGGGGCGCGGCATGAGCACCTGCTGCCCGTCCACGGACAAGTGGCAACCGACCGCGGGCCGGGGCTGCTGCTGGAATATGCTGCCGGCGGCTCGCTCGCGGCGCTCGTCGCCGCCCGCGGCCCGCTGGCCGTGGGCGAGGCCGTGACGATTCTGACTCCGATAGCCCAGGCCTTGGATTACCTGCACGGGACCGGGACCGTGCACGGGGACGTATCGCCCGGCAACGTGCTGTTCACCGCGGTGGGCAAGCCGATGCTGGCCGACCTGGGCGTCGCCCGCGCGCTGGGCAGCGACCGCCCACCGGCGGCGGGCACGCCGGGGTTCGGGGCACCGCGCAGCGGTTCCGGCGGCGGCCGGCTGGATCCCGAGGCGGATAATTATGCGTTGGCAGCCATCGGCTGGTTCGCGCTCACCGGCCGGGTGCCCGGTGCCACCGCGCAGCGGCCGCCACTGGCGGCGTTGGTGCCCGAGGTGCCCGATCCCCTGGTGGCCCTCCTGGAAGACGGACTGGCCGAGAGTGCAGGGGAGCGCCCCTCGGCGGCGGAGTTCGCCCGCCGGGCGATCCGGGCCGCAAAGCCGGAGGCACTGGATTTGACGGCGTCGGCGCATCCTTCCGTTGCCAGCCAGTTGCTGACCCGGCGGCAGGCGGCGGGTAAGGCTGCCGGCCGCCGGGACAGGGGGCCGCTGCCGCCGTTTCCGCGGGCGTCAGCCGGGGCCGGCCG
>NZ_JBNHGE010000035.1:0-29060 GCF_059090935.1 Arthrobacter sp. Y3223166
GGCTCCCAACGCCCGGGCGCGCTGGCCGCCGGGCCGCCGGGCCGCCACGCCGGCTGCCGGGGCTTGAACCCCCGGGAAAGGTGCTGCGGGCAACTAGAATCTCCGCCATGCCCAAGTTGTTCGCCGATACGGCGCCGCTCAAGGAGAGCCCGGATTTCCGCCGGTTGTGGATCGGGACATCGCTCTCCGCGATCGGCGCGCAGTTGACGGCTGTGGCTGTAAGCCTGGAGGTCTACCAGCTCACCGGGTCGACCTTGGCGGTGGGCGGCGTCGGCGTCGTCGGGCTGATCCCGCTGGTGCTGGCGGGCCTCTACGGCGGCTCGGTGGTGGATGCCTACGACCGGCGCAAGGTAGCGCTCTATTCCGGCCTGGTGTTGTGGGCCTGCACCGCCGTGTTTGCGCTGCAGGCGTGGTTCCGGTTGGAACAGGTGTGGCTGCTGTACTTGGTGATCGCGGTGCATTCGGCCGCGGCCGGGCTCAACCAGCCGGCCCGCAGCGCCATCGTGCCGCGGCTGGTCCGGCGTGAGATGCTGCCGGCCGCCAATGCCCTGACCATGATGACGTTCGGGCTCGGCATGACCATCGGTCCGCTGGCGGCCGGGGTGCTGGTGGCAGGGGTGGGCTTCGGCTGGACCTACACCCTCGACGTCCTCACCTTCACGGCGGCCATCTGGGCGGTGGTCAAGCTGCCGCCCATCCCGCCCGAAGGCGAGGTCCGGAAGGCCGGCCTGCGCTCGGTGGCCGAAGGCTTCCGGTTCCTGCGCACCCGTCCCAACATCCGCATGACGTTCCTGGTGGACATGGCCGCGATGGTCCTGGCCCAGCCGCGCGCCCTGATGCCCGCCATCGGTGCGGTCATCATCGGCGGCGGCGAGGCGACGGCGGGCATCCTGCTCGCCGCTGTCGCCGCCGGGTCGTTCATCGCCGCGGTGTTCTCGGGGCCGCTGGGAGGCGTCCGCCGGCAGGGGCTGGCGGTGCTGTGGTGCGTGGTGGTGTGGGGGATAGCCGTCGCGGGGTTCGGCGCCGTCGTCGTCATGGCCGGGCAGACAAACGCCGCGGCCGCCGGGGACGTGAGCGGATGGCTCCTGCCGGCGGCCCTCTGCCTCGCCGCTGCAGGTGCGGCCGATACGGTGAGCGGCGTCTTCCGCAACACCATCCTGCAGGCGGCGACGCCGGACGCCATGCGCGGCCGGCTGCAGGGCATCTTCATCGTGGTGGTGGCCGGCGGCCCGCGGCTCGGCGATGCCGTCGCCGGCGGCGGCGGTCAGTGGCTGGGCGAAGGTTTTGCCGCGCTCGCCGGCGGTGTCGCCTGTGTCTGCGCCGTCGGGCTGCTGCACAGGTTCCAGCCGCGGTTCTCCCGCTACAACGACAGGCACCCCGAGCCCTAAACGCCTGGGCGGAACATGGCGCCGGACTCCAGCGTTGGAATAAGTGACCGGTGGATACACTGAAAGACGGAGCCCTGTGCCTGCATGGCACGGGGCCGATGGGCGCGGGAGAGGACTCATAAGCGGTGCACAACCACTTCAATGGACTGAAAACGGCCGGCCTGCTCGGTGGGCTCTTTGCCCTCCTGCTGGCAATCGGCGCGCTGCTGGCCAGCGGGACCGGCAGCGCTAATTGGATCTGGATCATGGCCCTGATCGGCGTGGGCACAACCGCCTACAGCTACTGGAACAGCGACAAGCTCGCCATCCGCAGCATGCAGGCCTACCCCGTGACCGAAGCCGACCAACCGGGCATGTACCGGATCGTCCGTGAATTGTCTGCGCGGGCGAACCAGCCGATGCCCCGGCTCTACGTGTCCCCGACGATGGCGCCCAACGCCTTTGCCACCGGCCGCAATCCCAAGAACTCGGCCGTGTGCTGCACCGAGGGCATCCTGCGCCTGCTGGATGAGCGCGAATTGCGCGGCGTGCTGGGCCACGAGTTGATGCACGTCTACAACCGCGACATCCTGACCTCCTCCGTGGCCGCCGCGGTGGCGGGCGTGATCACGTCGGTCGCGCAGTTCCTGTTGTTCTTCGGCGGCCGCGACCGCAACGCCAACCCGCTTGCGCTGATCGCCATGTCGCTGCTGGCTCCGCTTGCCGCCATGCTGATCCAGATGGCCGTCAGCCGCACCCGCGAGTACGACGCGGACGAGGACGGCGCCACGCTGACCGACGATCCGCTGGCCCTGGCGTCGGCGCTTCGCAAGCTGCAGTACGGCACGCAGCAGGCGCCGCTGCCGCAGGACCAGAGGCTGGTCAATACCAGCCACCTGATGATTGCCAACCCCTTCAAGGGCGGCGGCGCGAAGAAGCTGTTCAGCACCCACCCTCCGATGGACGACCGCGTGGCGCGGCTGGAACGGATGGCCGGACGCCCGCTGGGCTACTGAGGCAGGCATGCGGCTGCTGCTGATCCGGCACGGGCAGACCCACTCCAACGTCCGCGGGCTGCTGGACACCGGTGCCCCCGGGGCTGAGCTGACCGACCTGGGGCAGGCACAGGCGCGGGCGCTGCCGCAGGCGCTCGACGGCGAGCCGATCGACGCCCTGCTCGCATCCACCCTCGTGCGCGCCCAGCTCACGGCGTCCCCGCTGGCCGCCGCCCGGAAGCTTGAGACGGACGTGCGGGACGGGCTGCGCGAGATCTCGGCCGGCGAGCTGGAAATGCGCGGCGACCGCGATTCCATCATTGCCTACATGACCACGGTCTTCGCCTGGGCGGCGGGCGACCTGGAGCGCCGGATGCCGGGCGGCCCGGACGGCCACGAAACGTTCGGACGCTTCGATGCCGTGATTGAAGAAGCCCGATCCTCCGGCATCGGCACCCTGGCGGTGGTCAGCCACGGCGCCATGATCCGCAGCTGGGCCGGCGCCCGGGCGTCCAATCTGACGGTCCCGTTCGTGGCCCGGAACCAGTTGAGCAACACCGGGGTGGTGGTGCTCGACGGCGGTCCCGACGGGTGGGAGGCGCTCACCTGGATGGGCCAGGCCGTTGGCGGGCCCGAACTGGCCGACCCGCTCACCGACGGCCCGACCGCCGATCCCGTCAACCCCGGGAGCGTCCCCTCCGGCCCCGACTCCCGGGACTGACAAGCAAAAAACCGCGCGGACCCGGAGCGGCCGCCGGCCGATGTCACACATGTGCCGGCGGCGGTGTCCTGTCTCTGTAACCACACACGAGAGGGAGTTCACGGTGAGCGCTAAGCATCGGATTGTCATCATAGGGGCGGGCTACGCCGGAGTCATGGCCGCAAACCGGCTCGCCGGCAGCAAGGAGCTTGCGGGCAGGATCTGCGTGAGCGTCGTGAACCCTTCGGCCGACTTCGTCGAGCGGATACGGCTGCATGAGGTCGCGGCGGGAGGCCGGGCATCGGCCGCCGTTCCGATGGAGTCGCTGCTGCGCCCGGAGGCCTCCCTGGTGGTCGGCACGGCCTCCCGGATCGATCCCCGTGCGCGCACCGTCCACTTCGACGACGGCCGGGCCGCGCTGGAGTATGACTTCCTGGTCTACGCTCCCGGGAGCGCGAGCCAACCCGTCCCTTCGGGATCAGTCGGCTTCACGCTGCAGGACGCATCCTCCGCCGCCCGCCTGCAGCACGCGTTGCAGCAGTTGGCTCCCGGCGCCGCCGTCAGCGTCATCGGTGGTGGCCTGACCGGCATCGAGGCAGCTGCCGAAATTGCCGGGGCGCTTCCGCGATTGAAGGTGCGGCTGGTCTCGCGCGGGCGGACAGGTGCGGACCTGTCCGAGCGGGGCCGCCGATCCCTGCTGGCACAGCTGGCGGACATCGGCGTCGAGGTCATGGACGGAACCCGGGTGGACCGGTCGGACGCGCAGCGCATCATCCTGTCGGACGGCACGGCCCTGGGCTCAAACTGCACCGTCTGGGCGGCCGGTTTCAGCGCTTCCGGCCTCGCCGAAGCGAGCGGCTTGGCCACCGATGACCGCGGCAGGCTGCTCGTCGACTCAACGCTGGCCTGCCCCGGGTACCCGGAGATCGTCGGCGCCGGAGACGCCGTCCGCCCCCAGGACACGGTGGCCTCGCACCTGCGGATGGGCTGCGCCGTGGCCATGCCCATGGGCGCCCACGCAGCAGAGAACGTCATCGCCCGGATCCGGCAGCGCTCCCCTCAGGAGTTGTCCGTCGGGTTCATGGTGCGCTGCATCAGCCTGGGCCGGCGGTCCGGACTTGTCCAGCCGGTGCATGCCGACGACACCCCGCGCCGGTTCGCCCTGGGCCGCAGGGGCGGCGCCCTCGTCAAGGAACAGGTGTGCCGCATGACCCTGTCGTGGATCCGGGGGGAGCTCAAACGCAGCGGTTCGTACAGTTGGCCCCGCGGCCCCCGCACCGCCGCGGCACGGTAACCGCAGCACTCGGAGGGGGCCGAGGGGCGCGACCGCGTACTCGGTTTCCGCAGGCCTGATTACCGGCGGGAGCGGGGCAAATACCCGGCTTCCGGTGAGCAAACACGGGGATATATCTGGCCCACTACTCGACTCTTGCGGATCCGCCTGAGTTTCGTTGCCGCCGGTTTAGTCCGCCTGTTAGTGTCGCCGGATCCGCGCCGCGCGGGGTTCAGTTGGGGGAAGAGAGTTCATCATGCGTTTTTCGTCATTGGTGGCCGCGACGACGTTGGGGCTCGTCGTCGCATTGGCGCCAGCCGGTCCGGCGCTCGCCGGTCCAGCCGAACGGCAGGCCGCCTGCACAGCCCTGGGCGGAACGCTCAGCGGCAACGGCAATAATCAAATCTGCACCGTCGAAACCGTCGTCGTAGGTCCGGATGTTCCGTCAGGCACTCCGACGACCACGTTCAGCCCGGACCGGCCCGTGGGCGACCCTGTCACCGTGGACACGTCGCTTCCATCCCGGCAGCCGGATCCCACGGTGACAACCGAGGAGCGCAATGTCGGCGACGCGACTGTCGTCAGGACCGAGCGGGCCGGCACCCCGGTCGTGACCGAGGAAGAGCGCGATGCCGGGGAGGCCGTCAGCGAGGACGTCGTTGTTCCCGGCACGCCGACGTCGACAACCCGGACGGAGCGGGGCACGCCGACGAGCACCGAGACGCCCGCGACTACCAACTGCCGCAGGGTGAACAACGAGCGGGCGGCGAAGCCCGTGGAGAGATGCGAAAGGGCCGTCCTGACCACGACGACGACGCCCACAACGATCGTCACCACGACGACCACCCCGCAGGAACGAGTCACCACGACGACCCAGCCGCGGGAAACGCTGATTACCACGACGACGCCGTTCACGGAGGTCTTCACCAGCACCCAGCAGCGTGAAATGTGCACCACGACGACCTACCAAACGGTGATCGCCACCGCGACGACGCAGCAGACGGAGCGCACGGCGACGACTACGCAGCCGACAACGCGGACCACCACCACGACGATCACCACGTTCAACTTCCCGCGCGGCACCGACGTCCCCACCCCCACCGGCGTGCCGGTGGTGACGCAGGAAACGGAACCAGGGACTCCTGTGGTGACGGAAGCAGTGGTTCCCGGCACGCCGATCGTGACCACCGGAACCCGGCCGGGCGACGAGGAATCGGAGACCGAGTGCGCGCCGATCGCCCCCGTGGTGACGGTCACCGAAGGGGAAACGAGGCAGGAGGTTACGACGGCGACCGTGCCCGCAGAGCCGGTTGTCACCGTGACCCGTGAGGACATCGAACCGCTTGTCGTCGAGACCGAGGCCCCGGGGGCGCCGATCGTGACGACCGACGTCCGCAGCACCGGCGAGACCTGCTACAACAACCCCTCCAACGCAGAGCAGAGGAGCAACCGCTGCGCGGCGTAGCTCCGAACCCGTTTCACTGGCGCTGCCGCCTTCCCTCCGGGAGGGCGGCAGCGTCATGCGGTGTTGCCAAAGCTTTTAGGTGGCTAGAGCCCGTGCACCAGGAGGTTCCGGTGCGGTTGGAGCCAGCCTTTGGCCAATGCTGTTTTCGCGTCGTATCCGTCGGCGATCAGCTTGGCCTTGATTCCGGAGGCTTCGAGTCCAAGTGGGCCAGTATGCTCGAGCCGGCCACATCCGGCGGCATAAACACCGAATGCCGGGTTGTCCATGATCAAGCACATTTCGCGGGGGTCGGGGGTGTCCATCAACGCGGTGTAGAACGCGTAGCCATCCTTTTCCGCCAGGAAACGTACGCTGTCCGAAACTACGCCCAGCCCTTCTAAGCGCTCCGCCGGTATTTCGTCCTCGGTACTGGAAGGGGCAGACAGCGCTGACACCCGGGGAGCCTGGTGGCTCGTGCAGCCTGCCAGCGCCAGCAGTACCGCGGCTGCAGCGCTCAGTCTGGTCAGCGTGTGCATGGTCTCCCCGTCTCGGCTGAAGCAATGTTTGCCTCACGCTAAGCGGGAAATGATCAGCATTGGACGAAACGAACGTTGCGATGCGGTAACTAAAGCACCGAGGGGTGGAAATTGGGCGCAATTGAGGAGCTTATGGCCGAGTCCAACGAACGTTGGGCTAAAGCGGCCAAAAGAGCCCAAGGGTTGGCGGACAACGGACTGGGCGCCGCCGTGAAGGTCTACTACACGCGATTCTGGCTAGTGGGCGTGATCGTCCTGGTCCCGATTGGTTCCCTGGCGGCGGCTCTGGCGTTTCGGGCTTCTTATGGTGACTGGCCAACGTACCTAACGTTCGGCTGCATGCTGGCGGGGCTAGGCACTCTGATCGGAGGTCTGACCTTCAACTCGAAAAGGGTCGTACCGGCAGCCGAATATGGAAACGTCGACGTGACCCTTTCGCTGACGAGCGAGGAACGAAAGCATGTCCGCCGGCAGGTAGCAGGCAAGGCGGCAGTCGTTCCGGAGCATCTCACGGTAACGCGCGGCGCGGCTGTGCAGATGCGAAAGGCTCTTGCGACGCAGCTGTTGATAATGCCGTTCTACCCTTTGGTTTTCATTCCGCAAGCCATCAACGGCGCCGGACGGAATGATCCATTCGGCTGGGTCTTTGCAGGCATTGTAGTTCTCTTCATGGTCGGGCTCCTATTTCTCATACGGGATTTCCGCCGCTCGGGTCAATTCCTCGCACGCACGGCTGATCAGCGTTGAGGGGGCCCTGCCATTCCGTCAACAGGGGAAGTCGCAGCAGGGCGGGTGGCGGCAGGGCCGATGACAAGACAAGGACCGCAGCCGCTGGTCTTACGGCTGCGGTCCTTGGCACTCCTACGGACTCTCTGCGGACTAACGCTTGGTAATCATGCTCTCACTGAGCGTTATGTACTGAGCTACCGGTAGTTAATGAACTGCAGGTCGACGTCCAGGTCGGAGCCCTTGAGCAGCGAAATGACTTCCTGCAGGTCGTCCCGGGACTTCGAGGTGACGCGGAGCTCGTCACCCTGGATCTGTGCCTTCACACCCTTGGGGCCCTCGTCGCGGATGATCTTCGAGATCTTCTTGGCCTGGTCCTGGGCGATGCCCTCCTTGACGCCGGCCTCGATCCGGTACTCCTTGCCGGAAGCGAACGGCTCGCCGGCGTCCAGCGACTTCAACGAGATGCCGCGCTTGACGAGTTTCGACTGGAGCACGTCCAGGACGGCCTTGACCCGTTCCTCGGAGTTGGCCTTCATCAGGATTTTTTCTCCACTGAAGTCAACCTCGGCGCCGACTCCCTTGAAGTCATAGCGCTGCGCGATTTCCTTCTGCGCTTGGTTCAACGCGTTGGCGACTTCCTGCTTGTCCACCTTGCTGACGATGTCGAACGAAGAATCGCTGGCCATGGTTCCTCCTGGGTCGGGGCGTAAGTGTTCTGGCACCAGCCTACTGAATCGCATCCGGACACGCGGCTTTCCCAGCTGGGACGCAGGTTCCGTCCAATGTTCCTTCATCCGGGTCGGCGAGAATCGAGAAGCCGTATCGACACCAATCATCAGGAGAAGCACACACATGGCAGCCCGCCCGCAGTACATAGTCACTTCGATGAGGGTTGCCGCGGGTTCGTTCCTGACCGTAACGGCCGTCGCCACGGTGGTTGTGATGGGCTCCGCGCCGGCCTCGGCGGCCACTGCCTCCCTGGCGTCCGCGCAGGCGCCCGCCGCGGCGGCCGGCGCCGCGACGATGGTCCGTCGGGACACCCAAGAGTTGGAGCGTGAACTCCGCCAGGACCTCGCGGCCGGAGCCGTCTTCGATGGTGCCCCCGGCGATGGCGGGTCGGCAGGCCTGGCCGCCCCGCCCAGTGCCGTGGGGGAGAGGAATGGTTCCGGGCCCGCTGCCAGGTTGGACGGCATCCGCCGCGAGATGGATCAGGCGGTGCGGATGCAGCTGGTCACCGCGGAGCAGGCAGAGCGGTTCGTCGGGCAGATGGAGGAGCGGATCTCCCGGGGTTTGTAGACCCCGCGGAGCCCGATTCGATTCTTGGGCCGATCTTTGTGTAAAGTTGTCTTGCTTCCTCACGGGGAAGCGGTCTTCTTCTGAAGAAGGCGTTCGGCAGATTACCCGAGCGGCCAAAGGGGGCTGACTGTAAATCAGCTGGCATTGCCTACGGGGGTTCGAATCCCTCATCTGCCACCGAACGGGAAACCCCGTCCGACCACGTGAATCACTGGTCGGACGGGGTTTTTCCGTACCTGCCGCCCATGCCGGCCGCCGCTGGTGCACTCCCCGGCACGGGGTCGGGGCCGGCGTCGATAGACTTGACCGCGGATTTGACCGGCGGCGACCAGCTGCCACGACGAGGAGTTCTCTTTGCGACAATTCACCGCCCGCTTCGCGACGCCGGAGGAAATCGAGGCATGGGACAGCCATGTCACGGCCAATCCCAACGGCGGCAACATGCTCCAGGCCAAGGCCTACGCCCAGGTCAAGGCGGACCACGGGTGGAAGCCGCTGTACTTGGCGTATGAGACCCAGGACTACACCAGCTACAACCTGGTGCTGGAAAAGCACGTTCCGCTGCTGGGCAACTACTGGTACATGATCAAGGGCCCCGACGTCGCCTCGCCCGAGGACCTGCCGGGCATCTTCGAGGCCAACCGCAACTTCTGCCGGGAGCAGGCGCGCGGCGTCTTCGCGATCCGGATCGAGCCGGATGTCGAGGCCACGGACGAAACCCGCGCGCTTCTAGCGCGCGAGGGCCTGGTCAAGATGCCCGACCTGCAGCCGAACGACCACACCGCAATCGTCGACATCTCCCCGGAGCCGGACGTCGTCCTCAAGAGCTTCTCGTCCCGCGGGCGCAATGCCGTGCGCCGCGCCATCCGAGAGGGCGCCGAAGTGGTCACGGCCGAACCGACGGAAGAGAACTTCCGGGCGATGTTCAACCTGATGGGACAGGTGCAGCAGGGCCAGAAGAACGTGCAGGTCCGCTCTTTCGAGTACTTCAAGGCGTTCTGGGGCAACTTCATTGCCGCCGGGCAGGGCCGGCTGCTGTTCACGTACGAAGACGGCAAGCCGTCGGTGGGCGCGTTCGTGGTCAACTACGGACGCAAGGGCACCTACAAAGACGGCGGATCGCTGCCGCGCCGCAAGCAGTACGGCGACTCCCACCTGATCCAGTGGACGGCCATGAACCAGCTCAGGGAGCTGGGCATCACCAGTTACGACCTGTGCGGGACTCCGCCGTCGTCCGAACTGAAGAACCCCGAACATGAGTACTACGGCCTGGGCCTGTTCAAGACCAGCTTCACCAAGACCATCACCGACTTCGTCGGCTGCTATGACCAGGTGATCTCCCCGTTGAAGTACAAACTGTGGTCCGCTGCCGGGGAAAAGATCGCCCGCGGGCTCTACGTGCGCCGCCGAAACCAGCCCTTCTACTGAGCGGCGCCGCCGGCCCCAGCGCAGGCACCTCGCAACAGCGCGCCCAGCCCTGTAGCCGCCCGGACAGCGAGTGTTCAGGCCGCTTCGGCCAGCGGCAGCGGATGGATGTCCCAGAGGAAGCAGTACGTTTTCGGCCCGGAATGGTGCATCACGTTGTAGTACAGCCACTGCCAGGCAGTGGCGCCGTTATGGTCTGCCGGAGCAGGCGGACAGTCGGCTGGCGTGTACCACCGCCCTTCGCTCCAGATGCAGTGCAGGTCGCCCACGTAGGTGGCCGCCGGTCCGGCGCCGGGCCTGCCGTGCGGCAGCCCGATCCTGCCCTTCAGCGCGGCGCCCTCACCCACGGCGTACAGCTCGTTCCGTGACGGGTCGTGGGCAAACGGCAGGTGCTCCTCCAACTCGTCCATCACGGCGAGGCTCTTGGAAATGGCGGCGTCGAGTTCCAGTCCGTCGGTGACAATCAAGACGGTGAAGCGGTTCATGTCGAATCCTCCGGTCGCGGTTTCTGGTGGAATCGACCTTAGGGATTCGGCCACGGCGGCCGGTAGCCTCGGCGGGGGATTGTGGATAACGGCCGGGGCGCCGGCTCATGCGCTGAGCGAACAGGGGGCGACAGGCCGCAACCCCGCGCGTTAGCGTGGAGGTATGGCAACCATCGATATCACCGAGGCCCAGTTCCCGCAGACCATCGAAGAGAACGACATTGTGTTCGTTGACTTCTGGGCCGACTGGTGCGGCCCGTGCAAGCAGTTTGCCCCCGTCTACGATGCCGCGTCCAAGGAACACGGCGACATCGTCTTCGCCAAGGTGGACACCGAAGCCGAGCAGGGCCTGGCCGCCGCGGCCGGCATCACCTCGATTCCGACCCTCATGGCCTTCCGCGAAAAGGTGCTGGTGTTCTCCCAGCCCGGCGCCCTGAACTCCAGCCAGTTCGGGCAGTTGGTGGACGCGGTCAAGGGACTGGACATGCAGGAAGTCCACGCCCAGGTGGCCGCCCAGCAGCAGGCGGCGCAGGAGGCCCAGGCCTCCGAATAGCTACAACGGTCAGGACTCCAGAGGGGGCGGGGCGCATGCCCTGCTCCCTCTGGGTTTAAGGCGCGGGGTAGTTTTCCGGCGTTGGTGCGGCGTCAGAGCCGCGTTAGTGCCGGCGGTGGTCCTGCGGCGCCAGCCGCGGCCCGAAGGCGGGCTTGCGGAAACCGCTCAGCACCAGCATCCGCACCACCCGCTGGCGGTGGCCCCGCCACGGTTCCAGGAGCTCGAGCATGCCGGCGTCGTCCGTCTTGCGTCCGGTGAGGGCGTAGCCGACGAACGCCGCCAGATGGAAGTCGCCCACCGACACCGAGTCCGGATCCCCGTGCGTGCGCTGCGCGGTCTCGGCCGCGGTCCACGGTCCGATCCCCGGGACGGTGCACAGCTTGCGGGCCAGTTCTTCGCCGGCCGGCAGCGACGCCAGCCGTTCCAGGGCGCCGGCCGAGGAACAAACCCGCATGATGGTGCCCGAGCGCTTCGAGTCCACCCCCGCCCGGTGCCAGTCCCAGGACGGGATGCGCCGCCACCCCTGCGCCGTCGGCGGGACCATGAGCCCGCTCGGTGCGGGCCCCGGCGCCGGAGACCCGTGGCGGCGGACGAGGTATTTGTAGGAGTAGCGTGCCTCGATGGTCGTGATCTTCTGCTCCAGGATCACCGGCACGAGCGCATCGATCATCCGCCCGGTCGCCGGCAGCCGCAGCCCGGGGTGCCGCCGGCGGGGCTCACGCACCAGCCGGGGCAGGCCGGTATGGAAATCCGGGGTGTCGAACCCCGACCAGTCATCGTCCGCCCCCAGCAGCGCGGGGAGCCCGGCCAGCGCTTCCTCGGCACCCGGCCCCCAGGCCCGTCCCATGACGACGGCGGTGCCCCGGCTGCCGTCGTGCCCTCCCGGACCGCGGGTGAGGCGCAGGGTTGCCGCGCCGGAGGAGGTATTCAGCGTCAGCCAGGCACCGGCGTCGTCAATCCGGGCGGTGGGATCCTGCGTGCCGCGGGACAGGATGGACAGCGTTCCGCGCAGGTCATACGGCTCCGGAAACTCCACCAGTGCGGTGAGCCCGGTGCCGGGCGCGGTGGCGGTGGACAGCATGGATTAATCGTCCCACGCGCTCCGGACCGTTCTTTCACCCGGGCCTGTTCGGGCAAGACCCTTTTCGGGCAAGCAGCCGCGCAGGCGCGGCACACGGCGGCGGCAGGCGGGCCCCGGGCATGAACCCGTCTTACGCCGGATGTGCCCCCGGATACGCTGGCGGGTAGATTTGGGCCCATGAAATATGCCAATTCTGTTCTGGACCTGATCGGCAACACCCCGTTGGTCAAGCTGAACAAAGTGACCGAAGGTCTTGCCGCCACCGTCCTGGCGAAGGTGGAGTATTTCAACCCGGGCGGTTCGATCAAGGACCGCATCGCGGTGAAGATGATCGAAGAAGCCGAAAAGGACGGGCGGCTCAAGCCCGGCGGCACGGTCATCGAACCCACCAGCGGCAACACCGGGGTGGGCCTGGCCCTGGTGGCGCAGCAGAAGGGCTACAAGTCCATCTTCGTGACCCCGGACAAGGTGGGCCTGGAAAAGCGCGACGTGCTCAGGGCCTACGGCGCCGACGTCGTCGTCACCCCGACCTCCGTAGCGCCGGACAGCCCGGAGTCCTACTACGGCGTCTCCGACCGGCTGGTGACCGAGGTCGACGGCGGCTTCAAGCCGGACCAGTTCAACAACCCGGCCGCGCCGGCCAGCCACTACGAGTCCACCGGCCCGGAGATCTGGCGCGACACTGACGGCCGGGTGACCCACGTGGTGATCGGCGCCGGCACCGGCGGAACCATCACGGGAACCGGCCGCTACCTCAAGGAAATTTCCGCCGACCGCGCCGGCGGTCCCGTGAAGATCATCGGCGCCGACCCCGAGGGATCGGTCTACTCGGGTGGCAGCGGACGGCCATACTTCGTCGAGGGCGTCGGCGAGGACATGTGGCCGGACAACTACGACAAGTCGGTTCCGGACGAGGTGCTGGCCGTCAACGACGCCGAGGCCTTCGCGATGACCCGGCGGCTGGCCCAGGAAGAGGGACTGTTGGTCGGCGGTTCCTCCGGCATGGCAGTGGTGGCAGCGCTCAAGGTGGCCGAGGGGCTGGGGCCGGACGACATCGTGGTAGTGATCCTGCCGGACTCCGGACGCGGCTACCTGGGCAAGATCTTCAACGACGACTGGATGAAGTCCTACGGCTTTATCGCCGGCGGAGACGAAGCGACAGTGGGCGAGGTGATGCGGGGCAAGAGCGGCACGCTGCCGGACCTGGTCCACACCCATCCCTACGAGACTGTGCGCGACGTCATCGGGATCATGAACGAGTTCGGCGTCTCGACCCTGCCGGTGCTCTCGCAGGAGCCGCCGGTGGTCATGGGCGAGGTGGTCGGCGCAGTGAACGAACGCGAACTGACGGCCAAGCTGTTCAAGAACGAAGCGAAGCTGACAGACAAGGTCGGCGACCATCTGGGCGCGGCGATGCCGCTGGTCGGGGCGCTGGAACCGGTCTCGGCCGCCCGCGAGAAGCTGCAGGCGGTCGACGGCGTGCTGGTGACGTTGGCCGGTGCCCCGGTGGGCGTGCTGACCCGCCACGACCTGCTGTCCTACCTGACGAGCTGAAGGAGAGAAGAATGAGCGCAGAGAACACCCAGGGCTTCAACACCCGCGCCGTGCATGCCGGCCAGGTGCCGGACGAGGCCACCGGCGCGGTGGTGCCGGCGATCTACCAGTCTTCGACCTACGCGCAGGACGGCATCGGCGGGCTGCGCAACGGCTACGAATACGGCCGCGGCACCAACCCGACCCGCGATTCCCTGCAGGTGCAGCTGGCGGCGGTGGAGGGCGGCAAGCACGCCTTCTCCTTCGCCTCCGGGCTGGCAGCCGAAGATGCGCTGATCCGTGCCCTGCTGTCCCCGGGTGACCACATCGTGCTGGGCAACGACGCCTACGGCGGAACCTACCGGCTCATTGACCGCGTGCTCGGTGCCTGGGGGATCGGCCACACCGTGGTCGATATGTCCGACGAGTCGGCCGTGGCCGCCGCGGTCAACGAGCACAAGGCCCGGTTCCTCTGGGTAGAGACCCCGTCCAACCCGATGATGAAGGTCACCGACATCGCCGCCCTCGCCGAGCTGGCCCACGCCGCCGGCGCGCTGCTGGTCGTGGACAACACCTTCGCCTCTCCGTACCTGCAGAACCCGCTGGCCTTCGGCGCCGACGTCGTGGTGCATTCGACCACCAAGTACATCGGCGGACATTCGGACGTGATCGGCGGGGCCGTGGTGCTCAACGACGACGCGCTCGCCGAGAAGGTCGGTTTTGTGCAGTTCGCGGTGGGGGCCGTCTCCGCGCCGCTGGACGCTTTCCTTACCACCCGCGGGCTGAAGACGCTGGGCGTGCGGATGGACCGGCACTCGGCGAACGCCCAGGCCGTGGCCGAATGGCTGCAGGGCCGGGCCGAAGTCGAGGCGGTCTACTATCCTGGCCTGCCCGACCACCCCGGCCACGAGCTGGCCAAGAAACAGATGCGCGGCTTCGGCGGCATGGTCTCCGTTTCCTTCACGGGCGGCGAGGCGGCGGCCCGCAAGGTGGCCGAGTCCACCGAGGTGTTCACGCTGGCGGAATCGCTGGGCGGCATCGAGTCGCTGGTCAACTACCCTGCGGAGATGACCCATGCCTCGGTGAAGGGCACCGAACTGGCGGTGCCGGAGAACCTGATCCGGCTGTCGGTGGGCATCGAGGACATCGATGACCTGATCGCGGACCTGGAAAAGGCCTTCGGCCAGCTCTAGTCACCCATGGAGGCGGCGGTACCGGCAGGCCGGTCCGCCGCCTCTGGCGCGTCCGGGGCCGGAAGAGAATACTGTGTCCATGGATGCGAACAAGCAGTACCCTCCGGCCAGCGTCGTCGCCGGTCTGCAGTCGCGCAAGGCCCACGAACTGATCGAGTTCCTGACCGGGGCCATGGGATTCATCGAGCATGCACGGTTCGAGGAGCATGGCCTGGTGGTGCACGCCGAGTTGCTCTGGCCCGAGGGCGGGATGGTGATGGTCTCCAGCCACGCGGAGGGGACCCTGTGGGCCCGGGAACCCGGTTCGGCCCAGCTGAACGTCTACACCCGCGACCCGGACGGTGCGTACGAGCGCATGAAGGCGGCCGGGGCGTCGATCATCCGGGACCTGCAGGACACCGACTACGGCGACCGCGGCTTTGGCATCAACGACCCGGACGGAAATCTGTGGGCCATCGGAAAATACCGCGGGCAACCGCTGCCGGCCGACTCGGCCAAGGAACAGGACGTCAGCTACGAGGGCCACGCCTGAGCCAGCACCGGACGCACTTATGATTGCCCCATGAAATCCGGATCCCTGCTGGCCCTCTGCCGGCTGCACGCCTTGAAGCCCGATGCCAGCAAGGTGGGAATCACCGGGATCGACAAGCGCCCGCTCGACGGACGGGTGCCGGTCCACGCGATGGGGCTGCGCGCCGATGTCCAGGCGGATCGCAAAAACCACGGCGGAGAGCTCAAGGCCCTCTACGCCTATGCCCAGGAGGATGCCGACGCGTGGTCGGCCGAGCTCGGGCGCGACATAGCGCCGGGGCTGTTCGGCGAAAACCTGCGGACCACCGGCCTGGACGTCAGCGGAGCGCTGGTGGGGGAGCGGTGGCAGGTTGGCCCCGACGTCGTCGTCGAAGTGACGATGCCGCGGATACCCTGCGCCACCTTTGCCCGCCACATGGGCGAGCCCCGGTGGGCCAAGCGTTTCCTGCACAAGGGGTTGCCCGGCGCCTATCTCAAGGTCATCGCCACCGGCTCGCTGGCGGCCGGTGACAGCATCGAGGTCCTTTTCCGCCCGGCGCACGGCGTCAGCGTGGCCGACTCCTCGCTGGGGCTCAGCCCCGGGCAGGCGCAGGCGCTGCGGGCCTCCGAGACCAGCGGCGAGATTGCGCTGCACGGCAACGTCGCCAAGGCGGTCCGGAGGGTTCTGGATCGGGGCCGGCTCCACGCCTGAGGACGCAGGCCGCGCTCCTTCGGGCCCCGGTTGTCCGGCGCCGCCCCGGACCGTAAGCTTTATGCAACTTGTTGTGCAAAGGAGTGCATCGTGGCCGTGGCCTACCCGAAGTTGTTCGAACCGCTGGACCTCGGCTTCACGGTCCTGCCCAACCGGGTGCTGATGGGGTCGATGCACGTCGGGCTGGAGGAACTGCCCGGAGGCTTCGAGCGCATGGCCGCCTTCTACGCCGAACGCGCGCGCGGCGGCGTCGGGCTGATCGTGACGGGCGGCTTCGCCCCCAACGCGGCCGGCCGGCTGCAGCCCGGCGGCGCCATGATGACGACGGCGGAGGAGGCCGCCCGCCACACGATCGTTACCGGCGCCGTCCACGCCGCAGGTGGGCGGATAGCGCTGCAATTGCTGCACGCCGGACGTTACGCCGCGCATCCCGAGCCGGTAGCGCCCAGCCCGTTGCAGGCCCCGATCAGCCCGTTTACGCCCCGCGGGCTCAGCGAACCGGAGATCGGGCAGACCATCGAGGACTTCGCGGACGCGGCCGCGCTGGCCCGCGAAGCAGGATACGACGGCGTCGAAATCATGGGGTCCGAGGGCTACCTGATCAACGAGTTCATCGCCGCCCGCACCAACCGGCGGACCGACCGCTGGGGCGGCAGCTACCGGAACCGGATCCGCTTCCCGCTGGAGGTTGTCCGCCGGACCCGCGAACGGGTGGGCGAGGATTTCATCATCATCTACCGCCTGTCCATGCTGGATTTGGTGGAAGGCGGTTCCACCTTCGAGGAAGTCGCCGAACTGGCCCGCGGAGTCGAAGCGGCGGGGGCCACCATCATCAATACCGGCATTGGCTGGCACGAATCCCGCGTGCCGACCATCGCCACCTCGGTGCCGCGTGCCGGCTTCTCCTGGGTCACCCGCCGGCTGATGGGCGCCGTCGGAATTCCGTTGGTAGCCACCAACAGGATCAACAGCCCCGATACCGCCGAACAGCTGCTGGCCGACGGATACGCCGACATGGTGTCCATGGCCCGCCCGTTGCTCGCCGACCCGGCATTCGTGCTCAAGGCCTCGCGCGGACGGGCCGACGAGATCAACACTTGCATCGCCTGCAACCAGGCCTGCCTGGACCACACCTTCGTCGGCAAGACCACCTCCTGCCTGGTCAATCCGCAGGCCTGCCACGAGACCGAACTGCTGATCGCGCCCGCCGCCGCGCCCAAATCGCTGGCCGTGGTCGGGGCCGGGCCGGCCGGGCTGGCCTGTGCCGTCACTGCGGCCAGGCGCGGGCACCGCGTCACCCTCTTTGAAGCGGCGGACGGCATCGGCGGCCAGTTCAACCTGGCCAAGCAGATTCCGGGCAAGGAAGAGTTCCACGAGACCATCCGCTATTTCAGCCGCCAGCTGGAACTGCTCGGCGTGGAGGTGCGGCTGAAGACCCGGGCCACGGCGGCGGCCCTGGCCGAAGGCGGGTTTGACGAGGTCGTCCTCGCCACCGGCGTGCTGCCGCGGGTCCCTGACCTGGACGGCGTGGACCACCCGAGCGTGCTCGGCTACCTGGACGTGCTGCGCGACCACCGGCAGCTCGGTGAAACCGTGGCGGTGCTGGGCGCCGGCGGCATCGGCTTCGACGTCAGCGCGTACATCACGCAGGCCGGTCCCAGCGCCACCCTGGATCCGGGCCGGTTCCGCGAGCACTGGGGGGTCGACGACGACCCCGCGGCGCGCGGCGGCCTGGCCGCTCCGCGGCCCGAACGCCCGGCCCGCAGCGTTTACCTGCTGCAGCGCAAGGAATCCAAGCTCGGCGCCGGGCTGGGCAAGACGACCGGGTGGATCCACCGGGCCGAGCTCAAGAGCCGCGGGGTGCAGATGATCCCGGCGGTGACCTACCGCAGGATCGACGACGACGGACTGCACCTGACCGTCGACGGCACCGACACGGTGCTCGCCGTCGACAACGTGGTGCTCTGCACCGGCCAGGAGCCGCAGCGGGAGCTGCAGGAGGCGCTCGAAGCTGCGGGGCTGCCGGTCCACCTGGTCGGCGGCGCCGACGTGGCGGCCGAACTCGACGCCAAACGCGCCATCAACCAGGCGACCCGGCTGGCCGCGGCGCTGTAACGGAGCGAGCCCTCATGTCCTTGCCGCACGCCATCCTCACCGCCTTGCTGGAGCGGCCCGGGTCCGGGGCGGAACTGGCCCGCCGCTTCGACAAGTCGTTCGGCTTCTTCTGGCCGGCGACGCACCAGCAGATCTACCGCGAGCTCGCCAAGCTGGAACAGAACGGCCTGGTCGAATCAACGGGCCGCGACTCCAGCCGCGGGCGCGCCAAGGAGTACCAGGTCCTTGCCGTCGGCCGGGAGGAACTGCGGCGCTGGACCGACGAACAGCAGAACCCGCGCCCCGTCCGGGAAGAGCTGATGATCCGCCTCCGCGCCTCCTCGGTGCTCGGAGATGTCCCGATTCACGGCGAAATCGAGCGGCATCTGGGCCTGCACCGCGCGCAACTCGCGGCCTACCGCCAGCTCGACCAGCGGGGCACCTGGACCGACGCCAACCGGCTGCAGCGGGCCGTGCTGCAGGCAGGCATCATGTTCGAGCAGGCCTGGATCGAGTGGGCCGAGCAGACCCTGCAGGGGGAGTAGGAACACGACCCGGGGCTCGGCGCCGGGTGCCCTGCTGTGCCAAAGGTCACCGCCCGCCGTCGTGCTCCCCGTCCCCGCCCACCCGGAGCGTGCCGTACACTGGATACATCCCCCACTGTCGGTATTCCCTTAGTTCTGCGCGATAATGCCGTTTACGGTCTTGTCGAAGCGTCTGATTGTGTGTGGGCCCGCCTCTATGCGGCGGGCAGTTTCATGTTTGGGAGCGCCGGCTAAAGAAAACGCCGCCAGGTCTCTCCGCAGCTTGCGGGTGGCCAGCGAAGCGGCGGAAAGCCCTGCCACGGGATTGTAATAGCGCCGGGCTTTGAGTCAGAGGACCGCGGACATCAATGTGCCGCGGCCACCGGTCCCCAGCTGAATACGAGGAACTGCCCCGTGTCCGAAAACACTGTTAACACCCTGCCCGAAAACACCGACGCCGCCCCGGCCGTCGAAGACGAGAACACCGTACTCTTCACCGACTTCGGCCTCGACGGCCGTGTCCTGGCCGCACTGACCGACGTCGGCTACGAGAAGCCCTCGCCCATCCAGGCCGCCACCATTCCCGTCCTGCTCGAAGGCCGCGACGTCGTCGGCCTGGCGCAGACCGGCACGGGCAAGACCGCAGCCTTCGCTGTTCCCGCCCTCTCCCGGATGGCCGAACTGCCGCCGACCAAGAACACCCAGATCCTGGTGCTGGCCCCCACCCGCGAGTTGGCCCTGCAGGTGGCCGAGGCCTTTTCCTCCTACGCCGCCCACATGGACGACTTCACCGTGCTGCCCGTCTACGGCGGCTCCGCGTACGGCCCCCAGTTGGCCGGCCTGCGCCGCGGCGCCCAGGTGGTTGTCGGTACCCCCGGCCGCGTGATCGACCACATCGAAAAGGGCTCGCTGGACCTGTCCGAACTCCAGTACCTGGTGCTGGACGAGGCCGACGAGATGCTGCGCATGGGCTTCGCCGAAGAGGTCGACCAGATCCTCTCCAAGACCCCGGAAAGCAAGCAGGTTGCCCTGTTCTCGGCGACCATGCCGACCGCCATCCGCCGGATCGCGAAGAAGTACCTGAAGGACCCGGCCGAGATCACGGTCAAGGCCAAGACCACCACGGGCACCAACACCCGCCAGCGCTACCTGCAGGTCATGGGCCCGCACAAGCTGGATGCCATGACCCGTATCTTGGAAGCCGAAGATTTCGACGGCGTCATCGCCTTCGTGCGCACCAAGATGGCTACCGAGGACCTGGCCGACAAGCTCAAGGCCCGCGGCTATCGGGCCGCCGCCATCAACGGCGACATCCCGCAGCAGCAGCGTGAGCGCACCGTCGAGGCCCTGCGCGACGGCAAGATCGACATTTTGGTCGCCACGGACGTCGCCGCCCGCGGGCTGGACGTCGAGCGCATCACCCTCGTGGTCAACTACGACATCCCGCACGACACCGAGTCCTACGTGCACCGCATCGGCCGCACCGGCCGTGCGGGCCGCTCGGGCGACGCCATCCTGTTCATGACCCCGCGCGAGAAGTACCTGCTGCGGGCGATCGAGAAGGCCACGCGCCAGCCCGTCGAGCAGATGCACCTGCCCTCGGCGGAGACCATCAACAACCTGCGGATGCGCAAGTTCGCGGAACAGATCACCGAGACCCTGGCGTCCGAGGACGTCTCGATCTTCCGCGACCTGATCGCGAACTACGAGACCGAGCACGACGTGCCGGCCGCCGAGATCGCGGCCGCGCTGGCGGTCATGGCTCAGGGCGGTCGCCCGCTGCTGGTCCAGGACCTGCCCGAGGCACCCAAGGGCCAGCGCGAGCGTGCCGGCGGCGGACGCGACGCCATGAATTCGCGGGGCCCGTCCCGCACGCTGACCGAGGGCAACGCCACGTACCGGATCGCCGTGGGGCGCCGGAACCGCGTGATGCCCGGCTCCATCGTCGGCGCCATCGCCAACGAGGGCGGCCTGTCCGCCGCGCAGATCGGCGGCATCGACATCCGCTCGGACCACTCGCTGGTCGAGCTGCCCGCTGACCTGAGCAAGGACCAGCTGCGCGCGCTGTCCAAGACCCGCATCGGCGGCGAGCTGATCCACCTGGAGCTGGATGGCGGCCGCAAGCCGCGCCGGGACCGCGACGACGTCGCCGGCGGACACCGCGGCGGCTTCCGCAGCGACCGGGGCGACCGTCCGTTCAAGAAGAAGTTCGAAAGCGACCGCCCCTACAAGAAGAAGTTTGAGGGCGACCGTCCGTACAAGACCGACGGCGAACGCAGCTTCAGCGGGGACCGCTCCGACCGTGGATTCGGCGGGGAGCGCAGCGACCGCGGCTTTGGTGCCGCGCGCAAGCCGCGCCACACCCGCGGCTAGCCTCCGCGCAGGCCGCGCCTCCCGCGGCTCGCCTGGCCGGTTTGGCTTTCAGCCAGGAACCACCCCTCCGGGGCACTTGTCATTGGACAGGTGCCCCGGAGGCATTTAACGTTCCTGCCGCTTTCATGCAACGTCCCCGCCACGTTCAACCCGCCGGCCGGGTGCCGGAAACCACCGTGGAGGCGTGCTCCTCGGAACGGGCGATGGCCGGAACCAGTCCGCGCGCTTCGAAGGCCCCGGCCGCTGCCTCCGCCTGCCGCTCACTCGTTTCCACCAGCACCGACCCGCCCGGCGCGAGCCAGTCCGACGCCCCCTCCGCGACCCGCCGCATGACAGCCAGGCCGTCAGGGCCGCCGTCGAGCGCCCACGGTGCTTCGTGGAGGCGGGCTTCGGGCGGCAGCAACGTGATTTCCTCTGTGGGCACGTAGGGGACGTTCGCGGCCAGGACGTCGACGCGGCCGCGCAATGCCGCCGGCAGTGCCGCGTACAGGTCGCCCGCGTGCACCTGTGCCCCCGGCAGGTTCGCGCGCGCGCACGCCACCGCCGCCGGATCCACATCTGCGGCGTGCAGTTCGCTGGGCCTGAGCAGTGCGGCCAGTGCCGCCGCCACGGCCCCCGAACCACAGCACAAATCGACGACGACGGCGGTGGGCACAGGGGCCAAGGCCGCGGCCTGCCGGACCAGGAACTCGGTCCTCCGCCGGGGGACGAAAACCCCGGGGGAAACGCGAATGCGCAGGCCACAGAACCCGGCCCAGCCCAGGACTTGTTCCAGGGGAGTCCCGGCTGCCCGCTGTTCCACCTTGGCGGAAATTTCTTCCGGGGGACCGCCCTCGGCGAGCAGCAGGTCGGCCTCTTCCTCGGCGAAGACGCAGCCTGCCGCGCGCAGCCGGGAGGCGATGTCGTCCCGGCCCCATGGCTGGGAAACCTGCATGTGGAGTCCTTTCGAATGACGCCAGAGTACCCTTTCGTCCGCGTCCGCTGGCCGCCTCGCTGTGATCTTGACTGCAGTTCATGCGCCCGAAACGCCACCGGGGACAGGCCGCCCGGGGCTGTCCGCGGAGGAGACCGCCGTCGGACGTGTGGCCTTCACCACGGGGCACGATTCCGATTTCTTTCAGGGGCGAATTGCTGGTAATGTATTTCTCCGTTGCCCCCCTAGCTCAGTGGTAGAGCGCGTTCTTGGTAAGAACGAGGTCACCGGATCGATTCCGGTGGGGGGCTCGGAATGGCAAAGCCCGCGTCTGCGTCGCGAGACGCAGCGCGGGCGCTCCCATTCGTGGCGGTGTAGCTCAGCTGGTTAGAGCGCACGACTCATAATCGTGAGGTCCCCGGATCGAGTCCGGGCACCGCTACCAAGACCCTGAGGGGCCCGATCGGAACTTTGGTTCCGGCCGGGCCCCTCGGCTGTTAAACGCTCCCGCTGACCCCCAAGGCCGGCCCCGCGACCGCAGCCGGCGGGGTCAGGGGAACTCTCACGTCGTTTACTAGAGTGGACGCCATGCCCGCCCTGTATCTCGCCCACGGCATCGCCTGGACCCCCGCGGGCCCCCGGCTGCGCCTGGCAACTCCGGACGGTACGCCGAAAGACCTGCCCGTGACGCAGGGGTCGAGGCTGGGCTTCCGCGTGATGGACCCCCAACGCTACTGTCTGGGCAGCCACCGGGTACTTTCCGCCGCGGAGCGCACGCATGTGCCGTGCCGGCTGCAGGCTCCGGCGGAGCGGGGTCACCAATGTGTGAACTGCTTCCTCAATGACGACCTGCGCTTCATGCATGACAGCCACCGCAGCGGCCGGGCCCCCGAGGGGCTGCTGGCTTACCTCGCCCAACCCCATTGGCTGTACGTGGCGACGTTTGCCAACGGTGCCAGCAAGGTGGGCACGGCGGCCCACGTGCGGAAAGCGTTGCGGCTGGCCGAACAAGGCGCGGTGGCCGCCCGTTACGTCGCCCGGGCGTGCGACGGACGGGTGGTGCGGGTACTCGAGGACGCGGTCTCGGGAAACACCGCCCTGACGCAAGCCGTGCGCAGCGCCGCCAAGTTCACCGGGCTGCTGGCGCCGCTGCCCCTGCCCGAGGTGGACCGGCTCAACTCCGGCCATGCTGCCACTGTGCGCGAACTGCTGCCTGCCGTTCAACTGGAAGGCTTCGACGTCGTCGACGAACAATGGCAGGTCCCGGAGCTGGCGGCACCGGTGCTGGAGGAGGGCATCAAGAGGGGCTATCCGGGCAGCTTTGCCTCGGGCGACCACGGGTTCATCGTGGAGGGCCTCCTGGGCAGCGTCGCGGCCGCGCGGCTGCAGGATGGCGGCCCGCTCTTCTTGGTGGACCTGGGCGGGGTGAAGGGCCGCCGGATCGCCGTCGGCGACTTCGCCTCGGAGCAGCCCGTCATCCAGGAACAGCTGTTCTAGGCGATCGGCAGGCGTTGCCCGGAGCCCGCAGTCCCGCACGGCTCCGCGGTTCGGCTGGCAGGGGGCGTGGCCGGTAACCTTGAGGTATGAATCCTTGGGACCTTGGCTCGCCGCTGTACCGCAAGCTGGTCATCTCTGCCATGGTGCTGATCGGCGTCGGGATCCTCCTGTCTGTCATCGCCGCGTCGGCGAGCATCCAATGGCTGGTCTGGGCTGCACTGGCCGCCATCATCACGGGTTTGCTGACCCACCTGGTCGGGCTGCTGGTCCGGTTCCGCGACGCCCGGGCCCGGCAGGCAGCCGCCCACCCGCGGGGCACACGGCCAGCGAAGCGTCGATAGTCCCATCCACTCCATCTGAAGGAGATCCATGTCCGAACATGCCGGGGTCAACCCCGACCTCGCCGGCCGCACCTACCCGGCCGGCCCCGCCTATACCGTGGGCCGCGAGAAGATCCGGGAGTTCGCATCGGCGGTCAAGGCCACGCATCCAGCGCACTTCAACGTCGAAGCCGCGCAGGAACTGGGCTATGTCGACCTGGTGGCTCCGCCCACCTTCGCTATCATCGTGGCCCAGCGTGCGGACGCCCGGCTGATCGAGGACCCGGATTCCGGGATCGATTTCTCCCGTGTGGTCCATGCTGACCAGCGGTTCGTGCACCACCGGCCGATCGTCGCCGGCGACGAACTGGTGGCCGAGTTGCACGTTGACCAGGTGCGAGCGATGGGCGGCGGCGCCATGATCACCACCCGGGCGGAAATCAGCACCGTCGCCGGCGAGAAAACGGCCACCACCACGTCGTCGATCCTGGTGAGAGGGGAAGGCCAGTGAGCGTTGAACTGAACGAACTGACTGTTGGACAGGACATTGGCTCACGGAGCATTGAGGTTTCCCGCGCGGACCTGGTCAGGTACGCGGGAGCGTCCGGCGACTTCAACCCGATCCACTGGAACGGACGCTTCGCCGAGCAGGTAGGCCTCCCCGGCGTCATCGCGCACGGCATGTTCACCATGGGTGCCGCGGTGCAGCTGGTGACGGACTGGATCGGCAACCCCGCCGCCGTCGTCGACTACCAGACGCGCTTCACGAAGCCGGTCCTCGTGGAAGATCTCGACGGACCCGGCGCCACAATCGACGTCAGCGGCGCCATCGGGGCCATCGACCAGGACAACGGCACGGCGCGGGTCGACCTCACCGTAACCGCTGCAGGCGTGAAGGTGCTGGTCAAAGCCCAGGCGGTCGTCAAGATTTGGTAAACCGCACCGCGCCCACAGCGGGTGGGAGGCCCGCACCGTGACTGAAACGATTCTTGCGCCGCTGACGACGGTCGGTGTGGGCGGTCCCGCCCGGCAATTCATTGACGCAGGCTCCGAGTCCGAGGTCATCGAGGCTGTCCGTGCCGCCGACGAGTCCGGAGACCACCTGCTCGTCATTGGCGGCGGGTCCAACCTCGTGATTTCCGACGACGGTTACCCCGGCACCGTGGTGGCCATCGCCAACCGCGGCTACAGCGTCCGCGAGGATGACGGCGCCGTCGGACTGACGGTGCAGGCGGGCCACCCATGGGACGAGCTGGTGGCGCTGACAGTCGACAACGGGTGGGCCGGGCTGGAGGCCCTCTCCGGCATTCCCGGACTGACCGGGGCAACGCCCGTTCAGAACGTCGGCGCTTACGGATCCGATGTTTCGCAGACCATCGTCCGGGTGCGAACCTGGGATCGTAAGACCGGGTCCGTCCGGGAATTCGCAAACCGCGACCTCACCTTCGGCTATCGGGACTCGGTCCTGAAACAAAGCACGTCCAACGGATCTCCACGCTTCGTGGTACTGGAAGTCGAGTTCCGCCTGGCCCCCAGCCGTCAGAGCCTTCCGGTCCGTTACGCCGAGCTGGCACGCGTGCTCGGTGTCGACGTCGGAGGCGTGGCCAAGGCGGCCGACGTTCGCCGTGAGGTACTCCGGCTCCGCGCCTCCAAGGGCATGGTCCACGATTTAGCCGACCGGGATACGTTCAGCACGGGCTCGTTCTTCACGAACCCCATCGTCGACATGGACACGGCGGCGAAGCTGCCGGCTGATGCGCCACGCTGGCCGGCCGAGGACAAGGCCAAGCTAAGTGCTGCCTGGCTGATTGACCACGCGGGCTTTTCGAAGGGCTTTGGGCTTTCGGGAACGTCAAACGGTCCCCTCAGCGGCTACGAGGTGGCGGGCGGCCGCGCCTCGCTTTCGACCAAACACACGTTGGCGATTACCAATCGCGGCGGCGCCAGCGCCGAGGATATCCTCGCGATTGCACGCGTAGTCCGGGACGGAGTTGAACGGTCCTTCGGGATCCGGCTTCAGCCTGAGCCGCTTCTGATTGGCTGCAGTCTGTAGCGGCAGGCCTCTTGGCCCTCCGCACACCGGGTGCCCGGTGCCGGCATGAGTGCGCGCGCCTATGAATGCCCGGCCGCTTCGGACACGAGGTCGTCGTCCGCCAGCGCAGGTTCCTGCCGTGTGAGGTGGGTGAAGTAGGCCGCTGTGCTTGCCAAGGCCACCAGTCCTCCGCGTGCGAAGGCCTCGCGCTGCTGCCGGGAGCCCGTGCCTCGCGCCTGGACCTCCTGGCATAGGAGCCCGATGCCGGTCTCGTCCCCGGCGTCGGCAAGGGCCTGCCGGGTGTGCTCCAAGAGCAGGGAGATCACGGTGTCGGCACGGCAAGGAACGCCGGTGAGTGGATGCAGGAGATTGCCGGCGATGCCCCAGCGGCTGGCTTGCCAAGCGGACAACCGGAGTACCGACGCCGGAACCGCTGCAGGGGGCAACCCGGACCTCCACTCTCTCGCCGCCGTCTCCACGAGTGCCCTGGACAAAGCGGCGATCAACACTGTGTCGCTGGCCTGAAGGCAGACATCGGCCACCCGGATCTCAACCGTCGGGTGCTTGTGGGACAGCCGCGCGTCGAGGTAAAGCATGGCGTGGTCGAGTACGACGCCGCTGTCCAAGGCACGCCGGAGCGAGCGGTGGTAGGCGGCAGCCGAGCCGAATATTTCCGAAGGCCCGGTGCCCGGCCAGCGCAACCAAGCCTGGGTTCTGAAACCGGCATACCCAGTGTCGCGGCCCTGCCAGAACGGGGAATTGCTGCTGAGGGCGGCGAGTACGGGAAGCCAAATCCGAATGCGGTCCAGCACAGCTACGCCCTCCTCCTCAGAATCCACGCTGACGTGGACATGGCAGCTGGAGGTCAAGGACTCTTCTGCCGTCAGCCCGAACTGCGCCCTCAGTGCCTGGACGCGGGTATCAGGAGCTGGATGCGGTGCGGCCGGGGACGGCGATGTGGCCAGCGCGACGGCCCTTGCTCCGGACGCGCGGGCACAAGCGTCGGCCAAGGCTCGTCCGGACAGAATGTCGGCTGCCAGATCGCACAAGGTTGCGCGGGGCGGGGAGATGACCTCGATCTGTTCCTGCTGGAGTTCGGTCGCGAGCGTCGGGCCGGTGGGGGCAGAGGCAGCAGCGGCTTCCGTTTGCCCAGATTGCTGGGCTTCTCCCGCTGTGAGCCGATACTGGTCCATGACGGCTGCTGCGCGCGGCACAGACAGGCCCGTGGCGGGCTCGACCAGCAGTAGCTCCTCTTCGACACCGAAAGTGCGCATGCAACCACCTTTCGCCGGGCTTGTGTTGATGGCGACGGCCGGGATGCCGCTGCTTAGCCGGGCTCACCAAGAGAGTACGTGCGAGAAGCCGGGCGGTCCACAGCGGCAACCGAACCGCGCCTCACTTCGCTGGCGATCACCAAGAGGTGTGTGCGGACTCGGCGTCGTGCGTCCAGGCCGCGCCGAGCGAGAGGTCCTCGGACATTCGGCGACCCTGTCTGGCGCGGCATGCTCCTAGGGAAGGTCTTCCCGTCTGATCGTCGCGTCAGCCTGCGGGTCCTCGACCTGCGGTGCTCCTGCCGGTCGTGGAATGCGCTGCCGTTCGGCGCGGCGCTTCGAATGTGCGGAAAGCTCGTCATGCCGAATCATGAAGCGGATGATGCTCGGGCGAAGCGCACGAAGATTGACCAGCCCGCTGCCGCAAAGCCAGCAGACCAGTCGGTAGCTGTGGTTCACTTGGACCAACCGGTCGGTACCGTGGTCCATGAGCCAATCGGGCGACAAAAACTCATGCATCGGTGCCAGCAAATAATCGGCGGGCAGTAACCGCGCGAAGGCACCCTGCGGTTGAAAGCACTGTTCCAACTGAAGCATCATCCACCATTCTTCTGAGAGGTAGGCAGGACCGCAGGTCTCCAGGAAGCGCCGCAGGTGAGCCTCCAACCTGAGTGAGCGGTCGAGCTGGATTGGTCTCACCTGACGTTGTTGGACGAAGAACTCCCGAAGCACATCCTCGATTCGCGCCTTGGGCCTCGCATACCTGGTCACTGTTGAATCCTCTTGCTGTTGGTTTCACGTTGGGTCGGTTAAAACGGTGGCGGGTAGCTGGAACGGCGGCGGGTGTCTAGAACGGTGGCGGGGTCTTGTCCCATGGGCCGTCCGTGGCTTCGTCGCCGCCGGTGTCGCCCTCGCCGCGGGTACAGTCCCGGGGACTTTTGGCACCGTTGCCCGGGCTTTCCGTGGCTTCTTCTGCGCCGGGGGCTGAGGGGGATCGTGAGTGTCCAGCCTTCGTCGGGGGTAGTGGTGTGGGTGTGGCCGGAGCGGGTGGTGAAGTGGAGGGTCCCGTCGGGGTCCTGGGTGACGGTTCCGCCGCCCTGGTGTTTGGTTTTGTGCCCGGGCTTGCAGCGGGCGCTGAGATTTTCCATGACTGTTGTGCCGCCGTCTTCCCAGGCGATCGTATGGTCGATGTCGCAGTGGTCAGCCGGGACGGTGCAACCAAAGTCGCGGCAGTGGCGGTCGCGTAGCCGGACGAGGCGTTTGAGCCATTCGGGCGGGTGGCGCAGGTCTTTGGCGACGGCGGCTGCCTTGCCATAGTCATCGGTGAGCACGATCAACCAGGATTTGGCCAGCGCGGCAAGGTCGCGGGTCATGCCCGGCGGGATCGGCCCGTAGCCGGTGAGGTCGCCGGGGTCCTCGGCGAGCCGGAGCAGGGTGTGCAGGGGCGCGGTGACGGCGACGGAGGCGGTCACGTTCCCGGCACCGCAGGTACAGGGCCCCTGCCCTGCCGTCCCTCCGGCTGCCGTGTTTCGGACGGTGCACGCCGCAACTTCCGCGTCCGGGATCTTTGGGCCGGTTTTCTCGGGGGCGCCAGGTGGAGCGGCTGCCGTTGTCATTGCCGTTGCGTTCGTTACAGAGCCGAGCGCGGTCCCGGATCCGGCAGCAGTTCCGGAACGGCTTGCTGCTCTCGGTCCGGCTGATGCTTGGGTGGCCGCTGTTCCGCAGTTGTCAGGTACCGTCTGGGTGGCGGCTGTGTCGCCGGCGGCGGGTCCGCTGTCTGTGTCTGTGGCGGTGGCCGTGGGCTGGTAGGCGTGGCCGGGGTAGCGCAGGAGCATGTCGGTGAACACGTCGGCGCGGAGTTGGCCCAGGGCGCGGGTTTCGTCCGCGGTTTGGAGTTTGCGGGCGTGGGCCTGCATCAGGTTGTAGGCGAGCAGGGCTTTGTCGGCGCTGGTGCGGATGTAGAGGTCGGCCATCCCGTCGTCCTGGGGCTGGTAGTGGACGGTGCGGCGTTCCATCGCGGCGCGGTGCCGGGTCTCGAGGGGTTCGGGGTGCAGCCGGTCGCGGACTGTGCGGGCCCTGGCCTGGACGGATTCCAGGGTGATAATTTCGGCGCCGGGAACAACGCGGGCTTCGTAGCCGGCCAGGGCCTCGGGCGGCAGGCCGGCGCCTTTGCGGGCGATGGCGGTGGCGCGGGGCAGGTCGAG
>NZ_JBNHGE010000036.1:0-27148 GCF_059090935.1 Arthrobacter sp. Y3223166
TCGACCGGTGGCGGGCAGGCGGCTTCGCCGGGGCGGCCGCCGACGCCCGGGACGCGTCCGCGCCCTGTCCCGCGAGTGCGCCCGGCTACGGAGGTGGCGGAACCGGTCTACCTCGGCTTCCCACGACCGGAGCCCGAGAATACCGTGTGGCCTGAGTGGCTGCTATTCCCCTTTCGATGAAGCGAGGATCAATGCCTGTTTCCAGTTGGCGTCGGTACGACCATCACCTGTTTCCCGTATTCCATGAACGGTTCGAAGAGCGCTGGGGGCCGGGGACCGCACCGTTCCTGGACCCGAGCGTGTTCGAAGAAGGCCAGCCGCGGCCGCGCGCGCAGTGGATCAACGTCGATACCGGCGCCGCCGTCGCCGTCGTTCCGGTGTGGGAGGACGACGACGGCGAACACCGCTCCTTCGCCGTGTTCTACCTGCCGCCGGGCGGCGGCATCTGGGCGCTGCGGCCGGGCTTCACGAACTACACCGAAAGCGTCAACGGCGGCCCGGAACAGGCGGCTTTACGCAACGACTCGTTCAAGAAGGCCGTGGCCCACGCCGAGGAGTTTATCTACGGAACAGGCGGGAACGGGCCCTGATTGTTTCCGCTCTCGGGCCGCTGGTTCCAGCGGCCCGAGAGCGCGGTGTGTCGTTCCTAAATCCGGCCCGCTTCAACGATCTTCTTAAGGAATGCCCGGGTACGCGCTCCTGAGAGTCGGTGAACATCTGCTCTGGCGGTCCCTGCTCCAGCAGCTTGCCCTTATCCAGGAAGACGACGGTGCTGGCAACTTCCCGGGCAAATCCCATCTCGTGAGTTGCCAGCAACATGGGCATTCCTTCTGTAGCCAAATCGCGGACGATGTTCAAGACTTCCGCAACCAGTTCGGGGTTTAGCGCCGAGGTGATCTCGTCGAGCAGCAACCCTCGCGGATCCATGGCAAGGGCACGGACCATGGCTACACGCTGTTGCTGTCCGCCGGAGAGTTGGTCCGGGTAGTTCCAGCGCGCTGCTCGAGTCCGACGCGTTCCAGTAGTGACAGCGCGTTCGAGCGGGCTTGTTCCTTTTCCTGCCGACCGAGCTTGACCGGTGCGAGCATGACGTTTTCGAGCACCGTCATGTGCGGGAAGAGGTTGTAGGACTGGAAAATCATGCCAACTTCCCGGCGAAGTTTGTTGACATCCGCTCCAGGGCCGGAAACGACGTCACCCGCAACGGAAATCTGCCCCTCCTGGATCGGCTCCAATGCGTTATTGCACAGCAGAAGGGTCGATTTTCCGGAGCCGGACGCGCCGTGCAAGCAGACCACCTGGTGTTGATTCACCTGCAGGTCGATGCCTTTCAAGGGTGTGCGTTTCTCCGTAGCTCTTAGAGCGCCAGGCGGAAGGCTCTGGCCACGTTGGTTTTCGGCTCTGCGCACGACCCCCGTAGTTACAACTCAACGAACCGCGTCTGGCGGATTGAGGGTTCCTGCCGCGCGGTCACGAGCTGCCGCGGGTTCGGGCAGGCGGATCCCCGGCTCACGTTCTTGGTCGCGCGCATCTTTCGGTAGGGCGGCGCCAGTCGGGTTACGGCAGCCCGACGGCGAACGAGCATGGTCGGGGCTGCTAAATCTGCTTAGGGCACATGTTTTTCAATCCGCCTGTCTGGCCTCCAGTGGGGCAATCGTTCTCGGCGTGGCTGAGCCCAAAGCAAGGAAAGCTCCTCTATGAGGGCAGTGCATGGACGGCAAATTCCGAAAAGTGCTTGCCAAATAAAACATTCATTTGTAGGGTTTTTGTGATCGCCCTCACTGTGACGTCGATCACCGCGGGGTGGCATTTCTCACGGCCCGTTCACCGCACTGACCATTCGTTTTCGAAGGAGCGCAATGTCAGCCGAAATGACGAGACCCGCTGGAGGTCCGGACGTCGATGAAGACGCCGAGCACCTCGCCAGCCTTGGCTACTCGTATGAGAAGCAATTTAAGCGGGAAATGACGTTCTGGGGGAACGTTTCGCTGGGCTTCACCTACCTGTCCCCGGTGGTGGGGATTTACTCATTGTTCGCGGCATCTCTCGGGATGGCAGGCCCGCCGATGTTCTGGTCCCTGGTGATCGTAGGCATCGGCCAGTTGCTGGTTGCCACGGTTTTCGGGGAAGTTGTCTCCAACTACCCCGTCGCAGGCGGCGTCTACCCGTGGTCTCGCCGTCTGTGGGGCCGCAAGTGGGGCTGGATGAACGGGTGGGTCTACCTCTGTGCTTTGCTGGCGACCATCGCCAGCGTCTCGTATGGGGCCGGGCCGTTCCTCAGCCTGCTGCTGGGGATGGAAAGCACCGTCGACTCAGTGATCATTTCGGCACTGGTGGTCATTGCCTTGGCTACCGTGTTGAACCTCGGCGGGACCAAGGTGCTGAGCAAGGTAGCCATGCTGGGCCTGTTGGCGGAACTCGGCGGGGCTCTCATCGTCGGTGTCTGGCTCTTGGCAACAGCCCGAGAGCACGACCTCAGCGTGCTGTTCCAGAGTTTCGGCGCGGGTGAAGGCAGCAACTACTTCATCGCCTTCGCCGCTGCCGGGTTGATCGGCATTTACCAGTACTACGGTTTTGAAGCCTGCGGCGACGTGGCCGAAGAGGTGCCGAACCCCGGAGTGCGGATCCCCAAGGCCATGCGCATGACCATCTACATTGGCGGTTTCGCTGCCATGTTCGTCTGTCTGTCGCTGATATTGGCCGTGCCCGACTTCGGCGCCGTGATCTCCGGGGAAAATTCCGACCCTATCGGCAGCGCCTTGCTGGGTGCCTTCGGACCGGTTGGCTTCAAGGTGGTGCTCGCCGTCGTGCTGATCTCCTTTGTCTCCTGTGCTCTGAGCCTGCAGGCAGCGTCGTCGCGGCTGGCCTACTCGATGGCCCGCGACGGAATTTTGCCGGGCAGCAAATTGCTCAGCAAGTTCAGCGAGACCCGGCACGTGCCGCCGTACGCTCTGCTGCTGGCCGGCCTGGTCCCGGCGATCATCGTGGTTGGCTCCAAAGTCTCCGAAGACGCGCTGGTCACCATCATCTCGTTCGCCGCGATGGGCATGTACATGGGCTTCCAGATGGTCGTCCTGGCGTCGTTGCGGGCCCACCTGAAGGGGTGGAAGCCCAACGGGGCCTTCCGCCTAGGGGTCTGGAGCATCCCGGTCAACATCGCGGCTCTCGCGTGGGGTGTGTTGGGCATGATCAACATGGCCTGGCCAAGGACTCCGGAAGCGGGCTGGTTCGCCAACTACATTGTGCTGATTTCCGCGGTCGGGGTCGTGGTTATCGGCCTGCTCTACATGGCGTGGAAGAAGCCATATCTGAAGGGGGACGCCCCCGCGGGAGATGCCATACCCTCCGCGTCCCTGTCTGCCTAGCACTACAGTCCGGGCCTTCCAGCCCAGCAATTCACCGATAGCAAAATGAGGAATAGGTTCCATCCATGAGTACGCCCACTGTTGACGTCCCGTACCTGAACATTTCGGATCCGTCGTTCGCTATGCAGTCCGAAGAGTTGCGCAACGCGCGCGAGGCCAGTTGGTACGCGAGGACCAATTACGGCATCGCCGTGCTGCGGTACGACGAGGTGAGCAAGCTGCTCAAGAGCCCCAAGCTCAAGCAGGGCAGCGCCCAATGGCCGGCCCACAACGGGGTCCACGGCGGCTTGTTTTACGACTGGTGGACCAAGAATCTGCTGGTGCTGGAAGGCGAGGACCACCACCGCATCCGCCGACTGCTTAACCCGGCATTCTCGCCCCGGCTGATCAAGGACCTGGTGCCCCGATTCCAAGCCCTGGCCAACGAGTTGATTGATGCGTTTATCGACAAGGGCGAGTGCGAGTTCATTCGCGACTTCGCCGAGCCCTACGCCACTAGGGTACTCACCATCCTGTTGGGCATTCCGGAAAGTGAGTGGCCGACGATCGCCCGGCTGGCCTCCACAGTGGGACTGGCCCTCGGCGTGACGTTCAAGCGGGACTTGGACAAGGTGGAGGCGGCAGTCGCTGAGCTCTACGAATACGCCGACAAGCTGATCAAGGACCGCCAGGCAAACCCGGGCGAGGACTTCGTCAGCCGCTTGGTGCTGACCAGCCGCGACGGAGACCGGCTCAGCGACGAGGAGTTGCGCAACGCGCTGGTGCTGCTGATTTTCGGCGGCATGGACACCACCCGCAATCAGTTGGGCCTGGCGATGCAGTCGTTCATCCGCAACCCGGAGCAGTGGGAGTTGCTAGCGGAACGCCCCGACCTGGGTGCCAAGGCCGTTGAAGAGGTCATGCGCATTAACCCGACGGTCACCTGGGTCACCAGGGAAGCGGTGGAGGACTTTACCTATCAGGATCTCTTCGTTGAAAAAGGCACTACGGTGCACCTCTTCACCCAGTCTTCCGGCACTGACCCGAAGGCCTTCCCCAACCCGGAGATGGATCTGCTTGGCGAGCATGCGCCGCACTACGGCTTCGGCGGCGGCGTGCACCACTGTCTTGGCCACTTTGTCGCACGAGCGGACATGAGCGAGGCCCTGCCGCTGCTGGCCAGCCGCCTCGCTGCCCCTTACTTGGCCGGGGGAGACGAGTGGCTGCCAGATTCCGGCAACACCGGCCCAATCCGCCTGCCGATCGGCTTCACCGCACGCACCTGAACCGCAGACAGCACCACGAACACTTCAGCACCACCAGCACTTCAGCTTCTACAGAAAGCAGGACCCCATGAAGACCGTTGATGTCGACCGCAGCTTGTGCGACAACCATGGCCAGTGCGCTATCGCCGCGCCGGAAGTATTCCGTATGAACCCGGACGGCGTCCTCGAATACGAGCCGACGTTCGACGATTCCCTTCTGGACGAGGTCGAAGAAGCCATCGACGTCTGCCCCGTCCAAGCGATCTTCCTTAAGGACTGATCATGGCCCGCAGAATCGCCATCGCCGGAGCCTCGATGGGAGGTTTACGTGCCGCTGAACAGTTGCGGTCGGCCGGTTGGGAGGAGGAGATCCTCGTGATCGGCGAAGAAGTCCATCCTCCCTACAACCGGCCGCCGCTCTCGAAGGAACTGCTAAAGTCGCCCGGCTCGATCCAGGAAGCCCTGGCGTCGGTGGCTTTGCGGCAGCGCCGCAGCGCCGCCGACATCGACTGGTTGCTCGGGGCACCGGTCACCCGCGCAAACCTCGCGCACCGCACACTGACCCTCGCTACTGGCGAGCAGTTGGGATACGACGGACTGGTGGTCGCCACCGGGCTGCGTCCGGCGCGCGTCCGGGTTCCCGGGCCGCTGCATGGCCGGTACGTCCTCCGCACGCTGGAGGACGCACTGGGCCTGCACCGGGAATTGCGCCCGGGGGCCCGGATTGTGGTGGTAGGCGCAGGATTCATCGGCTGTGAGGCAGCTGCCACGGCCACGCTGCTGGGCTGCCGGGTGACGTTGATCGAAGGTAGCAGCGGGCCGATGCAGCACACGCTCGGCCGCGAGCTGAGCGAGGGCATGCGCAACTTCCTGACCGAACGCGGTGTCGAGTGCGTCTCGGGTGAACGCGTCACCTCATTTACCTGGCACGACGACGGCGCCGACGGGCCGCAGCGCTGCACCGGCGTCCGCCTGACCGGCGGACGAGAGGTGGCGGCCGACGCCGTAATTGAGGCTGTCGGTTCCACGCCAAACGTCGAGTGGTTGGCCGGCAACGGCCTAGACCTGACTGACGGTGTGCTCTGCGACGAGCACCTGCGGGTGCTTGGGGCCCAGCACTTTGTCGCGGTCGGCGATGTGGCGCGCTACCCGGACCGCCGCGCCGGCACCGGCCCACGCCGCGTTGAGCACTGGGCCACCCCTGCCGACACCGCCAAGATCGCCGCACCGGCCTTGGTTGCCGGACTGAACGGAGTGGAAGCGCCGGAACCGCTTGTACCGCTGCCCTCCTTCTGGACGGACATCTTCGGTATCCGCGTCCAAGGCGTGGGGAGCCCAGCGGTGGCAGACCGGGTCGAGGTCCTTGAAGGGGACCCGTCCCGGCCCGCCGACGGGGCTGCTCTTGCCTACTACCTCGGCGGCCGGCTGATCGGTGCCGTCACCTGCGCACTGCCCGCCGACCGCCAGTTGCATTACCGCAAGCTCGTGACCGAGGCCGGCCTGCCTGCCAGCTCCCAGCTCGCCGCCGTCTAAAACGGACTGGCCACAGACCCGAAGGAAACTGAGATGACACTAACCCCTGTACGCCCCGACGAGGCCGCGACCGAGATGCTGGCTGTCTTGAGCGACCGCGAGGCCTTCGCCCGCCACCAAGAGCGCAACCTGCGCCCCGAAACGGTGCGCGAACTCGGCCGCAAGATCGAAGAAGCCGGTGTTGAATACGTCTACTATGCTCTGCCGACCATCGGCTCGCGCATGGTAGCGAAGATGGTTCCGGCCAATCACTTCCGCCGCAACCTGGAGAAGGGCATCTGCTTCCACCGCACCGCGTTGTCGGACCTGCAGAACGACCGCCACGGCAACCTTATCGGCGGCGGCATCGAGGCCCGCGAGTTCTGGGCACTACCGGAGCCGGACACTTTCGTGGTCCTGCCCTGGGACACCTCGGTCGCCCGAATTTTCTGCACTGCTTACGAGCCCCCGCACCTTCCGGAGGTCGGTGGCCGCCTGATGCCGATCGACACCCGGTCCCTGCTGATCCGCTCGCACGAGGCGTTCACTGCCCGCACCGGTTTCGAGGTGCGCTCCGGGACCGAACCGGAGATGACGTGGGAGGGACCCGGCCTGGCGGTTGTTAAGAAGCCCGGCACCAGCCCCGCCTACCAGGTGGAGAACCTGGAGCGGATGCGCCCCATTTACAAAAAGTTGGTCACCTACGCCAAGGCCATGGGCCTGGACATGATTGAAGGCGACTACGAGGACGACGGCCAGCTCGAGCTGAACTGGATGTACGACCGGGTGGAGAACACCGCCGACCGGCTGGTGACTTACCGGCAGATCTGTAAGCAGGTAGCCCGTGAATTCGGCGTCACCGCCAGCTTCATGCCCAAGCCCTACAACGGCCAGATGGGCAACGGCTGCCATCACAACCTGAGCCTGTGGGACGGCGACACCAACGTCACCGAGGACGCCGGCCGGGTGGAACTGCACGTTTCGCAGACGGCCAAGCACGCCATCGGCGGCATGCTCGCCCATGCACCGGGGTCGATGGCCGTGATGGCCTCCACCGTGAACTCCTACAAGCGGTTCTGGGATGCCGGCCAGTTCGCGCCGAGCCTGGCCAACTGGGGACTTGACAGCCGCGGCTGCCTAATCCGCATCTCTTCGAATGGCCGGATGGAGTACCGTGTGCCGGATGCGGCCGTGAACCCGTACCTGTCCCACACACTGCTGATCGCGGCCATGCAGGACGGGCTGGACCGCCAGCTTGATCCCGGACTGCCCGAAGGCGGTGCCGACGGCCCGGTCGGCGGCCAACTGCCGCTCACGCTGGGTGACGCCATCGATGCGTTCGTGTCGGACACCTACCTCACGTCGGCGCTGCCCGAGGACCTTGTGGCGATCTACACGCAGCTGAAGCAGGAGGAATGGGCCCGTTACTGTGGCGCCATCACCGAGTGGGACCGCGAGATGTACTGGGAGACCATCCCGTGAGCGCCGTCAGCACATTGACCGCGGGCACCCTGCGCCTGGCGTGCATCGACTCCGAGGCGCCGCCGCTGTTCAATTTGGCGGACAGTGAGGGCAACCGCCGCGGATACGAACCGGCGGCGGCCGAACTGGTCGCATCCGCCATGGGCCTGCGAGTGGAGTGGGCGTTTATGGCCTGGGACGACATGCTCCCGGCGGTGCGCGACCACCGGGTCGACGCCGTTTGGTGCGGTCAGGGAATCATCCCCGAACGCCAGGCGATAGTGGACTTCACCGAGCCGTACGCGGTGTTTGACGAGACCGTCCTGGTTCGAAAGGGCGATCCGGCACGTTCACCGGAGGATCTCTCCGGTTACCGGGTCGCGGCCATCGAAGGCAGTGCAAATATGCGGCTCGCCTCCACTTTCCCAGGGATTATTCCGGTAGCGTTCGGCGCCAGCGACGACGTCTTCGGTGACATGCTCGCGGCGCTGCGCAACGGCGAGGTGGACGCCATGGTGGACGACGACGTCGTGACCGTTCCACTGGGGGAGGACCCGGCATACGACGTGGCCTTCACCGCCCGAACCGGTAACCGTTGGGGCATCGGCGTGGCGAAGGACAACCCGCAGTTGCTGGCCGAACTCAACGGCACACTGGGCGTTGTCATCTTCGACGGCCGGCTGGAGGCTGTGTGGGCCGAGTGGATGCCGCACCTGCCGTTCCCGCTGAGCACGGAGGTCTCGGCATGAGACGGCCTTTGATTGGAGTGCCGGGCATGTGGGCCGATTCCGTCCACGGACTGCGCTACGACGGAGTGGCCGTGGCCGCCGCGGTGCTGCGCTGCATTGTTCGTGCCGGCGGCGAGCCGGTGATCATGTTTCCGGGTACCGGCGAGAGCCCAGCGGAACAGCTCGCCCGGCTTGACGGCGTCGTGCTGCCCGGTGGAGCCGACGTAGCGCCCTCCTTGTATGGCGCCGAGCCCGACGAGCACTACTGGCCCACCGACTACGGCGGACAGGACGACTACGAAACCGGGATCATCGAAGGCTGCCTCGCCGCGGACGTGCCGCTGCTCGCCATCTGCCGCGGCCTGCAGCTGTTGAACGTCGGTCGGGGCGGGACTCTGATCCAGCACCTCGCACCCGGGGAGGTGCAGCACAAGGGCACAGTCCATCCCGTCCGGGTCGCCGCAGGGTCGCTGCTGGCCGAGGTCGTCGGGAGCGAGACAGCCGACGTCTCCTCCTACCACCATCAGGCGATTGAAGTACTGGGCGAGGGCCTGACGGTCACCGCCACCGCCGCGGACGGAGTGGTGGAAGCGGTGGAAGTCGCCGGAGCGCCGATGCTGGCCGTCCAGTGGCATCCGGAGGACACCGCGGAGACTAATGCCAGCGACCACGCCTTGTTTCAGTGGGTGGTGCAAGCCGCAACACGGCGCCGCGCCACCGCCGAGAGCGGATTGACCGTGGCGGGTGCGCGATGAGCGAGGAAGAGCTCCGGGTGGATCCCGCGGCCGTACTGCCGGCCGGGTTGGCCGACCTGCCGACGGACGCGCCGCGCATCGGCGTCGTCGTTTCCCTGACCTTTCCCGGGATGACAAACCAGACGCTGGAACTCATGGAGCGGTTCACCCGGACTGCCTTCGAGACGCTGCTGGCCGTCGGTGCGCGCGGCGAGCTGGTGGACAGCGCGGCCACGGAGTTCATGCCGGCCGCCAAGCTAGCGGACTTCGACGGCGTGCTCTTCCTGGGCGGCGGAGACGTGGACGGCAAGCTGTACGGCCACCATGATCCGGTTCCGAACTCCTACGGCGTGGACCGCCGAGCGGATGAGTACTGCCTGGAGCTGATTAAGGGAGTGCTCGAGAGGGACCAGCCGATGCTGGCCATCTGCCGCGGCTCGCAGCTGCTGAATGTGGCCTGCGGCGGCACACTGATTCCGGATCTTGATCCGTGGCACCTGCACCGCGGGGGACCGGGGGAACCGATGTTTTTGGACGAGTCCATCCGGTTGCTCCCCGGCTCTAAGGTGGCCTCGATTATGGACTGTGAACGGCTGACCGTCCGGTCGGGGCATCACCAGGCGGTAGGTCAGGTGGGCAAGGAACTGACGGTAACGGCCGTGGCCGACGACGGTGTTGTTGAAGGAACCGAGCATCCAGGCAAGACCTGGGTGGTTGGCGTGCAGTGGCACCCGGAGGATTCGGGCGGCAACGCCGATGACCGAATGGCGTTGTTTGCCGAGTTCGTCCGCCAGAGCAGAAACGAACAGCGCCGGAACGGAGGTGACAGGGCCCTCGGACGACTGCCTGATCGAGTGAATGCTTGAGAGAGGTTCATCGGCGCGGCTACTGGGTCGCGCAGATCAACCGCAAATTTAGATTAGGTACGTCCAACGGAAGGAACCCGAACCCTATGGGGGCGGACTTAATCCGTTCGCCGACGATAAAGCGTCCCGAATTGCCCAGAATCACGCGGTTCTGGTCGTTGAGGAGGGCTGCATCGCCCGGAATGCGGCGGACGATCGGGATCAGCTTGTTTTCCAGGTCCCGGACCCGAATGTCGCATCCCGTGACGCCGATAAACGTGCCATGGACGTAGGTGGGAACGGCACAGGTGACGATGTATTCATCGAAGCCCAGATAGTCGACGTACGGTCCGGCGATCGATTGCTGTCCCGTTTTAGCGGCAATGGAGAACCAGGGTAGCTTTTCGTAATCGTAGAAACGATCACCTTCCGGGGCCAGATCGAAACCGAATTTTTCAATATCTCCGGAATTGTTTCGGATCCACCATTCCAGGACGCCTTGGGCATCTTTTATGGCGGACAGGGAGAATATCTCTCCGGCGCCCACGGCAATATCGTGCGAATTCAGGAATGATTCGGCCATTCCGCCGATGCCCACTATCTCCTTGGGCGACATTTTTTTGCCGGGGAAGACCTTTTCCTCAAGGCGCTGTCCCACCTTCTTGGACGCCGCATGGAGATCCTGGTAAAGCCCGTTAAGCCATGCCTCGATGGCGGCGGCACTCTCGGCGGCCTGTGAAGTTGCTGGCGCGGTCATGAAATCTCCTGTTCTTCGCCGGCATGGGTGAGGGTCAGCTTGGTGTCGATCAGGTGGTAGGTGTTACGGCGGATGTGTTCCAAGACCAAGCGCTGCGCCCTATCGGGGTCGTCCTCCCGCACTGCGGCCACGATTCCCAGGTGCTCACGCGCCGCGGCCTGAGCGTCGAATACGCCTGCCAACGGAGTCCACAGTAGTTGCCCGACCTCCGATTGCAGCCTGATCTCCTGGCTCGTCAGCCGCGGCGACTGTGCTACCACCGCCAATTCGATGTGGAAGCGACTGTCGGCCCGCGCTTGAACCTCGGGGGTAGCCGCCTGTTCAAGCCCGCGGGCCAATCGTTCCAGCCGGTCCAGGTCCTTGGGATCTGCTCGATCGCAGGCCAGGCGGGCGGCGGCGGCAGCAACGGCTGTTTGCTCGTCGCCCAGATCGCGAAGGTCGGCGATGGAGGTCTCGCGCAGGTACAGGCGCAGGTTCTCCTCCTGTGTGGCAGGGAACTTCACCACAAAAGTGCCGCCGTTGCGCCCCCGCCTGGTTTCGACCACACCTTGGTCCCGCAGTTCTGCCAAGGCATCCCGCAGCGTTGCGCCAGCGACCCCGAACATCTCTGACAGTTCAGCCTCAACCGGAAGGCGTTCCCCGACCCGGAGCATGCCTAAGGAGATTGCTGTAGAGATCCGGCGGACGATGGCCTCCGATCGTTCCATGTCCGGCAGCGATCGATAGATTTGAGACTGCAGCGCCATTGGTGAAGCCACGGGTTCTTCTCCTAGAAATTCAATCGAGACGCCGGGATCTCCGGTCTGATCTCGAACATTAATATTCTACCCGCTCGACTCAGGAATGACATTAATTGGCGACAGCAATGATCGATGGTTGAGGTTGGCGGGGAGTGCTGGAATACCGAAGTCGATGATGGGTATGCTCAATCTTTATGAGCTACTACAGGACAATCAATCCGACAACGGGCGAAGTTCTCTTAGAAATACCGGCTGCAAGTGATGAGGATGTCGCGGAGGCAGTGAAGAGTGCTCACGCGCCTTCGAGCCATGGCGCAATACTATGGTGCAGGACCGTGCCGGCGTCCTTTGATGTTTATCAACTCCACTCCGGACCCTCAAGCTGACTTGCCCTTCGGCGGGTCGAGCGCTCCGGCGTCGGCCGCGAGCTTGCTCGTTTCGGCATGGACGGATTCGTTAACAAGAAGCTGATCAAGACACCGCTCCTGTAGCAGCACAGGGTTAAGCTGCCGGCAGCGCTGCTGCGCCAACCGCGTCGGCCGTTCCGCTCAGTCCTTGGCCCGGGTGCTCGTGCTCCACGTGGCCTGAGGGCTCCAGCCATCGGGAGGTATCCCAGGTGCGGCGCGCGCCCGGCCAGCGAGATTGGCTGCGTCGCTCGATCAGGACCAAGCGACGACGAGGCGGGCGGCTTGTTGGGGGATGGTCACGTCGACGCCGACTAATTCCGTGAAGCGACGCAGCCGGTTCATCAGGGTATTCCGGTGGCAGTAGAGCTGGTCGGCGGACTGGGCGATGCTGCCCGTAGAAAGGTAGGACCGTACCGCTTCCACCAGCCGGGTCCGTTCCACCGTCCCGCATCGGGCCAGAGCGGCGTCCACGTCGGGGACAATGGGAACCCCGGTTTCCGAGAGGCGGTGCCGAGACAGTCTGGCCCAGGCGTTTTGCATCGTGAGGGCCTGCTGATCACTCTCCTCGGCCAACGATGCCAGGGCGCGGGCGGTTTGGGCGGCGACGCGTAAATCTGTGAGGCCGCCAACCTGGGCGACCAGGCCGCAGCGGATGTTCTTGATGTGCTCGGTGGTTTCGCGTGCGGCGCTGCCCGGGCGGTCATCGGCTGCCCAGAAGGCGACCAATCCGTCGGGCAGGGGATGGGTGAATATCTCTGTGCCAAGGCGGGAAGCCGAGGCAACCTCCACCCGAAGCGCGGCGGCGTCGTCAGTTGTGGCTGCCGCGACCACGAGGGGAGCGGTTTCATCGATGCCGAGTTCGTCGGCGATGCGGGTGAGCGTCTCCGACGGAGGGTCGACCTGCCCGAATATCGTGGCGACATGTCCTTGCCGCACGGAGGATTCTTCCTGGGCCATGCGCTGGCGCTCGGCCATATAAATGGCTTGGGTTTCCGCCGCGTAGGAGTCCACCACCTGCCACACCGTTTCGGCCCGGCGCACCAGTAGCTCGGCGTCGCCCGGACCGGCCAGCGCCATGAGTTCGCCCCAGATCACGGTGAAGTCGATGCGGATCGCGGTCATCAGGGACTCCACGGGGATGCCGGTCCTCGCGCGGGAGACACCCACGTCCAATGAAATGCCTTGCCGCTCGGCGATGAGGCGCTCACTGTCGTCGCCGGGGCGCAGGCTCTCAATCAGCGCCCGGAACGAGGCCGCCCCTGTGCGGCGGATCTCGCTGGCCGGCAGCACTCCGTCCCGGTAGTCGTCGAGTTGCAGGATGCGTTCGATGAAGAGGTCCGTCAGCTTGTCCACGGACAGCTGGTCCAGCAGCAGGTTCCAACGGGCCGCCGAGGCGTCATCGTCGTCGTGGTTTTTCATGAGCGGTGCTTCCATGGCGTTTTTACCCCTATCGTGTGCTTTTGCACATCCTAGCCGCGAAAAGCCGCAACGTTTCGTGCGGGTGTGACGCGGCACACTCTGGGAGGCTGGTGTGCGTCATCGGCGCGTTGTGGCGTCCGGCACAACGGAACACCTGAACACCCAACACGGAGGAACCATGTCAGAAACCTTGAACCTCGAGGCCGGGGCCACCCGGCAGATCACGGACAAGGAGGCGATGAAGGTTTCCATCGGTGCCCTCATCGGCACTGCCATGGAGTGGTACGACTTCTTCCTGTTCAGCGCGGCGGCGGCGCTGGTGTTCAACGTCCAGTACTTCGCCAACGAGAACGCAACGGCGGCGGCGCTGGCCTCCTTCGCCACCTTCGGCGTCGGCCTGGTGGCGCGTCCGCTGGGCGGGATGTTCTTCGGGGCGATGGGCGACAGAATCGGCCGCCGCAAGACCTTGATGGTCACCATTGTGGGCATCGGCGTGGTGACCGGCCTCATCGGCCTGCTGCCGACGTACGCCGCCATTGGTATTGCCGCTCCGGTGCTGCTGGTGCTGCTGCGCGTGGCCCAGGGACTGTTTGTGGGCGGCGAGTGGTCCGGCGCCATGACGATTGTGGTGGAGAATGCCCCGCTGGAGCGCCGTGCCCGCTACGCGGCGCTGCCGCAGATCGGTTCACCGATCGGCACCATCCTCTCCTCCGGTGGCTTCTTCCTCATGACGTTGTTTTTCTCGCAGGAATCCTTCAACTCCTTCGGTTGGCGCATCCCCTTCCTGGCCGCCATCCCGATGCTGCTGATCGCGCTCTACATTCGCAGCAGGCTGGAAGAATCCCCGGTCTTCGCCGAGCTGCTGGAGCACGACCAGGTGGAGAAGGCCCCGATCCGCACCACCCTGAGGGAGTCCTGGAAGCACATCATCATCGGCATGGCCGCGGCCCTGCTCGGCGTCGGCGGCTTCTATCTGGTCACCGCGTTTGTGGTCTACTACGGCGTGAACATCCTGGGCTACCCCGCCCAGCTGATGCTGCTGGGCGGCATCATCGCCGCCGTCGTCGAAATTCCCGTCCTCATCCTGGGCGGCCGGCTGGGCGAGCGGTTCGGTGCCAGCCGCGTCATCCTTTTCGGCGGCATCGCCTCCGCCGTGGCCGCGGTGCCGTCCTTCTTGCTGGTGGACAGCGGCAACCACGCGCTTGTGGTCACCGGCATGGTGCTCGCCGTGGCGACGCTCTCCTTCCCGTACGCGGCTTCCGGCACGGTGCTGACCGGCCTGTTCCCGGCGCGCACCCGCTACACCGGGGTGGGCTTCGCCTCCAACACCGCCGGCATGCTCTCCGGGTTCGTTCCGCTGCTGGCCACCGGTACCGTAGCCGCCGCCGGAAACCACTGGTGGCCGGCCGCCGCATTGCTGGTGTTCCTGAGCCTGTTCACCGCCGTGGCCGGTGCGCTGGCGCCGTGCATGAGCGTGAACCTGCCCGGCTTCAAGCACTGATCCAAACGTTCGACGACGAATTTCCTGACGAAGGAGCACCACCCTATGGCCATGTCCGCAGGCCACCTGATTGTCCGACAACTTGAGGCGCACGGCGTCCGGCGGGTGTATTCCGTACCGGGCGAAAGCTTCCTCGATGTCCTGGACGGGCTGCACGACTCGCCGGTGTCAACCGTGGTGTGCCGCCAGGAGGGCGGCGCCGGGTTCATGGCGCTGGCGGAGGGGCGCAAGACCGGCATCCCGGGCATCGCAATGGTGACCCGCGGCCCGGGCGCCGCGAACGCGATGATTGCCGTGCATACCGCGTGGCAGGATGCGACGCCGCTGGTGCTCTTTGTCGGCCTGATCCCGGTGGCGGACCGGGGGCGGGACTCGTTCCAGGAGTTCAGCCTTGAGGGCTGGTTCTCGACCACGGCAAAGCGGGTGGTGGTGCTCGACGACGAGCACCGCGCCGCGGAGACGGTGGCCGAGGCAATGCAATTGGCGGTGTCCGGCCGGCCCGGACCCGTGGTCATCGGCCTGCCGGAGGACGTGCTGGTCCGGCCGACCAAAACGCGGGTAGTTCAACCACGTGCGCTCGCATCAGCCGTCCCGCCTCCGGCCGCGATGGAGGAACTGGCCGGCCGGCTGGCCGCTGCCCTCCGCCCGTTGATCATTGCCGGCGGCGAGGGCTGGGGCGACGACGGCGGCAACCTCGCTGCGTGGGCAGCCGAGGCCCAGGTACCGGTGGCCGCCGACTGGCGGGCTTACGACGTGGTTCCGCACGGTTCGGCGGCTTGGTCCGGCTGGCTCGGCTACGGCCGGGCGGACACCCTGGCCGCCAGACTGGACGAGGCCGACCTGCTGCTGTTCATCGGCTGCGGTCGGAGCGATGTGCTCAGCGACGGCTACACCAAGGGCTTCGACGCCACGACGGTGCTGGTGCTGCCGGATCCGGATGCAGCCATGCACTCCGGCCGGATTGACCAGCATATGGCGGTCTCGCCGTCGGCCTTCGTTGACGCACTTCCTCCCGCAGCAGAGGCCCGCGGCACACGGGGCAGCGGCTGGATGGACGCGCTCGCCGCAGACCAGCGCCGGTTCGCCACGCCTCGTCCGGACCACAGCCCCGGGGTTGACCTGGGGGTGGCCTTCGGCGTGCTGGAAGACCGGCTGCCGGCGGACAAGGTGGTGACGTACGGCGCCGGTAACGCCACCCTCTGGGGCCACCGCTACCTGACCCACCACGGCGCCGGTTCGCTGATCGGGCCGCGCAACGGCGCCATGGGACTGGCCGTCCCGGCGGCCGTCGCCGCGTCGCTGATAGAACCGAACCGGCAGGTGGTGGCCGTCTGCGGCGACGGCGACTTCATGATGAATGCGCAGGAACTGGCCGTGGCGGCGGCGCACGGTGCTGCTCCGCTGGTGATCGTGGTGGACAACGGCATTTTCGGCACCATCGTCCAACACCAGCGCAAGCATTACCCGGACCGGCCGTCCGGCACTTCGATGGTCAACCCCAACTTCTCCGACTGGATCCGCAGCTTCGGCGGGCACGGGGAACGCGTCGAAGCGACCTCCGAGTTTGGGCCGGCGCTGGAGCGTGCCCTGGCCAGCGGGTGGCTGGCGCTGCTGCACCTGGTCACGGATCCGCAGACGATGCCGCCGGGCACGGCCAATGCACCGGAGGAGATCGTCGGCCTGGCCGCACCCGGGCTGGCTGCGCAGGATGCCGGCAAGCCGCTGGCGGCGGCGGCGGCGGAGGGGACACGATGAAACTGGACCTCATCCTGCGCGACGCCGAAATCCTCACCCTGGAATCAGAGCGTCCCCGCGCCCGAGCCGTCGGCGTGCTCAATGGACGGATTGTCGGCTTCGATGAGGAGCTTGACGGCTGCACTGCTGCCCGCGAAGTATCGCTGGGCGGTGCCGCCGTGGTGCCCGGCTTCATTGACGCGCACTGCCACACCACGTGGTGGGGGCTGGGCTTGGGCGCCGTCGAGCTGGATCAGGCGCGCGGCCTTGAGGAACTGTATGCGCTGCTGGACGCCGAGGTCCGGCGGCTGGAGGACCGGCCGGGCGCCTGGGTCAACGGCACCGGCTTCAACCACAAGCACCATGGCGGGGCCTTTCCGGACATCCGACGGTTGGACGAGATTACGGGCGACCGGCCGCTGTACCTGCGGCACGTCTCGGGGCACCTGTCCATCACCAACTCCGCCACCTTGCGCCTGGCCGGCGTGTTCGATCCCGGCTTCAGCGACCCCACCGGCGGCGCCGTGCTCCGCGGCCCGGACGGCTACCCGACCGGCGTCGTCGAAGAATCCGCGCAGCAGCTGATCCAGAACCTGCTGCTGCCGTATCCAGTGGAGCGGATCGTCGAGGCATTGGACGCGGCGACCACGCGTTACGCGGCCGAGGGGATCACCAGTTTCACCGAGGCAGGCATCGGGGGCGGCTGGATAGGGCACAGCCCGGTGGAAGTTCAGGCGTATCTGAAGGCCAAGCAGGCCGGCAAGCTCCACGCCCGCGCCCAGCTGATGCCCGCGCTCGACTCGCTGCGGCCGCTTGAGGCCAACGCCGCCGACATGCATGGCACCGGCAACGGACTGGGCCTGGACCTCGGGGCGGTTGCGGGCTTCGGCGACGAATGGGTGTCCCTGGGACCGGTGAAGGTCTTTATGGACGGCTCATTGCTGGGCGTCACCGCGGCCGTGACCGAGGACTACTGCGGCCACCAGCACACCACGGGCTACCTGCTGGATTCACCCGAGGCCTACCGTGAACGGGTGGACGCGGCCTACCGGGCCGGCTGGCCGATTGCGCTTCATGCCATCGGCGACGCGGCCATCGATCTGGCCACCGACATCATTATCGGCTGCCAGGAGCGCTACGGCCGGAACCATCTGCCCAACCGGATTGAGCACTTCGGCATTTCGCGCCCAGACCAGCTGGCGCCCGTCGCCGCGGCCGGGATCGCTGTCACCCCGCAGGCCGCGTTCATCGGCCCGCTGGGCGACCAGTTTGCCGCCTTGGTGGGCCCCGAACGCGAGGGCTGGCTCTACCGGGGGCGCTCGCTGGTGGACGCGGGCATCCTGGTGGCCGGCAGCTCCGACCTGCCGGTGGCCGACAACAACGTGCTGCGCGCCATGCAGTCCTGGGTGGACCGGCGCACCGAACAAGGACGGATCCTCGGCGGCGCATCCGAGGGCCTGACCGCCGAAGAAGCGCTGCGGACTTACACCGACTGGGCCGCCCGGGCCACGGGCGTGGCCAGCGAGAAGGGCACGTTGCGCAGGGGGAAGTTGGCGGACTTCGCGGTGCTGTCCGGCTCACCTCTGGACGCTGCCGACATCTCCGCGCTCGAGGTCCTTGCCACGATCGTCGGCGGCGAATTTAGCCACGACACCTTGGACGCGGGCACGGCTCCGAGCGCGGGAAACGCCGCGCATCCGGCCCCGAAGCGGGCGCCCGACCCAGCCCCGAACCGGGCCGCCGTCCGTGCCCCGAGCCCGGCGCCGACGTCGTCCGCAGAGAACCTCTTGAACAATCAGTCCCTAGGAGTGCCATCATGACCATCACTGCCACGCAGCAGGCCGGCAAGTCCAGCGACGACGCCGGGTCCTTCCTGCACGACTTCCGCTCGATGAGCACGTTCGGCGCCACGGCCGGCGGGGGAGTGGACCGTCAGGCCGGGACCGTTGCGGACGGGCAGACCCGGAACTGGTTCCGCGGACTGGTCGAGGGGCACGGTTTCGAGGTCCGCTACGACGCGGTGGGGAACCAATTCGCGCTGCTCGAGCTGGTGCCCGGTGCTCCCTATATCGCCGTAGGCTCGCACCTGGACTCGCAGCCACTGGGCGGGCGCTTCGACGGCGCCTACGGCGTGCTGGCCGGAGCCCACGCGGCGATCCGGCTCAAGCAGCGGCTGGCGGCCGAGGGCACCAGGCCGGCGTTCAACATCGCCGTCGTCAACTGGTTCAACGAGGAAGGGTGCCGGTTCAAGCCCTCCATGATGGGCAGCTCCGTGTTCACCGGCAAACTGCCCGCCGAGAAGGTCCTTGCCACCACCGATCCGCGCGGCACCACCGTCCGCGAGGCGCTGGAAGCGATCGGCACCATCGGCGACTTTTCCCTCGATATCTCGGCGTACGTGGAAATCCATATTGAGCAGGGTCGGTCGCTGGAGGACGCCGGGCTGACCATCGGCTTGGTGGAATCCACCTGGGGCGCGAACAAATACGAGTTCATCGTGCACGGCGAGCAGGCGCACACCGGTGCCACGGTGATTGCCGACCGGCACGACGCGCTGCTCGGAGCCTCCTCGCTGGTGGTCGCCGCGCGGGAGGTTGCAGACGAATTCAGCACGGACGAGCATTCCGTCATCACCTCCTGCGGGGAATTCACGGTCTACCCGAACTCGCCCGTGGTGGTGGCCAACCGGGTGGAGTTGCTCGTGGACGTGCGCAGCACGGACCCCGATGTGCTTGCCGCCGCCGATGCCGAACTGCACCGCCGGGTCGCTGAGATCGAGCGAAGGGCAAGTGTGCGGATCGAACGCGGCGCCGAACACGTCTGGGCGGCGAAGTCCTACGACGAGGCGGGCATGCGGCTGGCCGCCAAGTGCGCGGAGGCGCTGGACCTGACGTACGGAACGGTCCGCACGCTCGCGGGGCACGATTCGACCAACCTGAAGGACGTCGTCCCCACCATCATGCTGTTTGTGCCCAGCGTGGACGGCGTCTCCCACAATGAGAAGGAGCTGACCCACGACGACGACCTGCTCGCCGGCGTGGATCTCCTCACGGAGTTGATGGGCCGTGTGGTGGCAGGGGAGTTCGTCCCGGCGCAGTAGCTCGCCCCGTCCGGCAAGGAACGGCCGGTGTGAGGGGCGATGCCGCGCCGGCCGTTCCGCTCAGTCGTGGCCCGGGTGCTCGTGCTCCACGTGGCCCGCGGGCTCCAGTTGGAAGGTGGAGTGTTCCACGCTCAGCTCGAAGTGTTCGGCCACGCACTGCTGGAGTTGGTCCAGGACCTGTGGGGCGTGACCGTCCACAAAGCAGGAATCCTCGATCACCACGTGCGCGCTGAGTACCGGGATGTTGGAGGAGATCCGCGAGGCGTGCAGGTCGTGGACCGACAGCACATGCGGCACTTCCAGGATGTGTTGGCGGACGTCCTCGAGATCCAGGCCCTTCGGCACGGTTTCCAGCAGGATGCTGCCCGCCTCGCGGAGGATCTTGACGGTGCGCGGGACGATCAGGACGGCGATCAGCATCGCGGCCAGCGCGTCGGCCTGGGTCCACCCGGTGGTGGCGATGACGACGGCGCTGGCGATGACGGCGACGGAGCCGAGGGCGTCGTTGACCACCTCGAGGAAAGCCGCCCGCAGGTTGAGGTTCGCGTTCCGTCCGGCGCTAAGCACCAGCATGGCGGCGATGTTCCCCAGCAGGCCGATGATGCCGAAGACCAGCAGGCCGCCCGAACTGACTTCGGGCGGGTGGAACAGCCGCTGGACACCTTCAACCAGCGCGTAGATTCCGACCGCGAGCAGGACCGCGGCCTGGGCGCCGGCGGCCAGGACTTCCATCCGGAGGTATCCCCAGGTGCGGCGCGGCGTGTGCGGGCGGGCCATGAGCGAAGCGGCGAGCAGGGCGATCAGCAGCCCGCCGGCGTCGGTGAGCATGTGTCCGGCGTCCACCAGCAGTGCGAGGCTCCCGGTCACGAAGGCGCCGACCACCATGGCGACCAGGATGGAGGCGGTGATGCCGAAGGCGATGGCCAGCCGGCCGCGGTGCGTGGGCCCGGCATGGTGGTGGTGTCCGCTCACGCCGATGCCTCGGATGAGGGCGCCGCACCTGTCATTGGCTTCGCGGAGGGCGCCTCGGCGGCAGCCCGGCCGCCAGCAACCGTCGGACACAGCTCGACGGCGTAGCCGGTGGCCTTCAAGAGTTGCTCGGCTGACGCCAGGGCGGCGAGCAGTTCGGGCTCGGTGGTCAGCGAGTACATCGACGCCCGCCCGACCGGGCGCGAGGTGACGAGGCCGCAGTCGCTCAGGCACGACAGGTGGGCGCTGACCGTGGACTGGGCAAGGCCGAGGTGTTCCGTCAGCTCCCGGACCTTGTGTTCGCCGGTGGTCAGGTGCTGCAGGATGGTCAGCCGGGTGGGATCCGAAAGGCTGTGGAACAACGCGGCCGCCGGCGCCAAATCGCCTGTTCGGCCCGCGGCCCGTTGCCGTTGCATCGTCATATGCCGATGATATCGGCGAAGCGCGGCTTTGTCGTATTTCCAGAACGAGGGTGAGCGGTTGAAGTGGTTAGTCCCTTGGAGCGATTCGTCAGTAGCTGTACCAGCCCCGGCCGGTCTTGCGTCCCAGCCGGTTTTGCTCGACAAGCTCCGTGATGGCCGGATGCGGCAGGTCCGCCTCGTCGCCGGTGTCGGCGTAGGTGGCACGGGCGATGAAGTCGATGACGTCCAGGCCGACCATATCCATGAGTTCGAAGGGGCCCATCGGGTGGCCGAGGGCGGTCTTGGCCGTGGTGTCGATGTCCTCGAGGCTGGCAACGCCCGCTGTGTGGAGGGCCAGCGCTTCCTTCTGCAGAGCGCCCATCAGCCGGTTGGCAACGAAGCCCGGGACCTCCTGGTTGATCAGGACGGGCGCCTTGCCGAAACGCCGCGCCAGTTCCATCACGGTGTCCACGGTGGCCTGCGACGTCGACTCGTGCCGGACCACCTCCACGCACTTCATCACCAGGGCCGGGTTGAAGAAGTGCATGTTGCAGACCTGCTCCGGCCGGCCGGTCACCGCGGCGACCTTGGACGAGCCGAGGGTGGAGGAGTTGGTGGCCAGGATGGCGTGCGGGGGTGTCACCTCGCCCAGCCGGGCGAAGATCTGTTGCTTAATCTCGAGCCTCTCGGTGGCGGCTTCAATGACGAAGTCGGCGTCCGCCGCCGCGGCCGCGAGGTCCGTGCCGAAGGCCAGGCGGCCCAACGCGCCGTCGGCGTCCTCTCGGCTGATCCGCCCCTTGGCCGCACTGGCCTCCATGCGCGCGGTCAGCTGCTTTTTGGCTTGGGCGAGCATCCCTTCGGCGATGTCCTGGACGGTGACCCGGTACCCGGCCAGGGCGGCGACCATGCCGATTTGAGAGCCCATGGCGCCGGAACCCACGACCAGGATGTGCTTGATGTTATCGATGGAGGCAGTCATGTGTCCCTCAGGCTCCGGCGGTCCCGCCGCGCAGATAAACCGTGGTGGTATGGGTGAAGAACTCCTTGGCCGCCGCGCCCTGTTCCTTGGGACCGTAGCCGGATTTCTTGGCGCCGCCGAAGGGTACATGCGGGTCGGCGCCGGCGGATTCGGAGTTGACGTGCAGGATGCCGACATCGAGGTCGTCGATCGCGTCGAGGGCACGCGTAACGTCCTGGGTGAACAGGGCGGCGGAGAGCCCGAATTCACTGTCGTTCGCCAGCTCGAAGGCCTGCTCCGCGGTGGCCGCCCGGCGGACGGCCAGCACGGGTCCGAAAAGTTCCTCGCGCCACAGGTCGAGCTCCCGGTCGTCGGGGAGCTCCAGGACGGTCGGCGGGACGAAGTAGCCGCGGGCGAGGAAGCCATCCTCGTACCGCTGGCCTCCGACGATCCGCCGGGCCCCCTGCGCTAGCGCGGCTTCGATGCCGTCGTGAATGGACTTCCGGGCGGCGTCGTTGATGACCGGTCCCATCTGCACCGCGGGGTCGGCCGGATCGCCGACTGCCAATGCATGGGCGCGCTCGGTGAGCACGGCGAGGAATTCGTCGGCGACGGCATCGGCCACGATGAGCCTTGACGTGGCGGTGCACTTTTGCCCGGTGGAGCGGAAGGCACCGAGCATGACTTGTTCGGCGGCAAGCTGCAGGTCGGCGTCGGCTAGGACGACGGCGGCGTTCTTACCGCCCATCTCGGCCTGCACGGGAACACCGCGTCCGGCCGCCTCCGCGGCGAGGCGGCGGCCCACCCCGGTGGAGCCCGTGAAGGTCAGGCCGTCCAGCGCCGGGTGCTCGACGAGGGTGTTGCCCATGGCGCCCGGGCCGATCAGCAGGTTCAGCACGCCGGCCGGCAGCCCGGCGGAGTCCAGCGCCTGGGCCAGCCGCAGTGCCAGCAGCGGCACGGTGCTCGCCGGCTTCCAGACCACGGTGTTGCCGTACGCCAGGGCCGGAGCGATCTTCCACGCCGGGATGGCGATGGGGAAGTTAAACGGGGTGATCACGCCGACCACGCCGAGCGGCTTGCGGGTCACGAGGATCTTCTCGCCGCGCCGCGGGGAGGAGAAGATCTCCCCGGCGGCGCGGTCGCCGTCGTTCCCGTAGTAACGGAAAATCTGCGCCGCCCGCAGCACCTCGCCGTGGCCTTCCGCCCGGGTCTTGCCCTCTTCCCGGGCCAGCTCCAGCCCCCAGGCTTCGGCGTTCTGTTCAAGCACGACGGCGGCGCGCAGCAACACGGCGCCGCGCTCGTGCGTCGGGGTGCGCGCCCACTCACGCCGGGCGGCGACGGCGGCGGCCATGGCCTGTTGCACCTCGGCAGGTCCGGCCTGCAGGCCCCGGGCGACAACTTCGTCCGGGTGCGCCGGGTTGTGGCTGGCGATGGGGGAGCCGGAACCGGGAACCCAGGCGCCGTCGATGTAGTGCTGCAGCTGTACCGGAGAGGTCATGCGTGTTCCTTGGTTCGGAGAAGGGGTCAGCGGAAGGCGGGGACGCCGGTGATCTTCTGGCCGAGGATCAGGGTGTGGACCTCGTCGGTGCCCTCGTAGGTGCGCACGGATTCGAGGTTGTTGGCGTGGCGCAGCGGTGAGTAGTCCAGGGTGATGCCGTTGCCGCCGAGGATGGTGCGGCATTCGCGGGCGATTTCGATGGCTTCGCGGCAGTTGTTGAGCTTGCCGACGGAGATCTGGTGGGGCTGCAACTGTCCGGCGTCCTTGAGGCGACCAAGGTGCAGGGCGAGCAGGAAGCCCTTGTTGATCTCCAGCGCCATGTTGACCAGTTTTTCCTGGGTGAGCTGGTAGCCGGCCAGCGGCTTGTCGAACTGCATGCGCTCCTTGGAATAGTCGACCGCGGTCTGCCAGGCATCGCGGGCGGCTCCCATGGCGCCCCAGATGATGCCGTAGCGGGCTTCGTTCAGGCATTCGAACGGGCCGCGCAGCCCCTTGGCCTTCGGCAGCAGCGCCCCGGCGGGCAGGCGGACGTCGGTGAGTTCGATGTCGCACTGGATGGAGGCGCGCATGGAGAGCTTGGCCTCGATCGGGGTGGCCTTGAAACCGGCGGTGTCGGTCGGCACCACGAAGCCGCGGACGCCGTCGTCGGTCTGTGCCCAGATCACGGCGACCTTGGCGACCGAGGCGAGGCCGATCCAGCGCTTGGATCCGTTGAGCACCCAGTCGTCGCCGTCGCGGCGGGCGAAGGTCTTCATGCTGGCCGGGTCGGAACCAGCGCTGGGTTCGGTCAGGCCGAAGCAGCCGATGGCCTCGCCTGTGGCCATCTGGGGCAGCCACTCGTTCTTCTGCTCCTCGGAGCCGTGCTTGTGGATCGCGCTCATGGCCAGCGAACCCTGCACGGAGACGAAGGTGCGCAGGCCGGAATCGCCGGCCTCCAGCTCGGCCCCGGCGAGCCCGTATTCGACGGCGGAGCGGCCGGCGCAGCCGTAGCCGTCCAGGTGCATGCCGAGCAGGCCGAGCTTGGCCAGCTCGGGCACGATCTCCAGCGGGAACACCGCGTCTTCGTACCAGCCGGCGATGTTCGGCTTGATCGCGCTGTCCACGAAGGAGCGGACGTTCTTCTGCAGTTGCCGTTCCTCCTCGGTGAGCAGGGAATCGAGTGAAATCAGGTCGTGGTCCAAAGACATGGAGCGTTCCTTCTGGGGAGTTCGGGGGATGGTGTCGAGGTGTGGGGCTGCCGGAGGACGGTTCCCAGCAGGCGGGTCAGGCCGATGCCGAAGCGGCCGACGTCGGCTTCCCGTCCGCCGCAACGTCGAGGACTGCCTGCCGCAGCACCTGCAGGCCATCGGCGAGCAGGTCCGCGCCGATGACCAGCGGGGGCAACAACCGGATGACGTTGCCATGGGTGCCGCAGGTCAGGGTCAGCACGCCCTGCGCGTGGCACCGCGCAGAAACCTCCTTGGCCAGGTCGGCCCGCGGGGCCAAGGTGTCCCGGTCCGCGAACTCCAAGGCCAGCATGGCGCCGCGGCCGCGGAATTCTGCCACGACGTCGGTCTCCGCGACCAGCGGCTCCAACACCCGGCGTGCCGCGGCTTCGATGGCGCGGGCGTTGGCCAGCAGGCTGCCGTCCTCAAACGCTTCAAAGACGGCCAGCGCGGCCTCGCAGGCCAGCGGATTGCCGGCGTAGGTGCCGCCGAGGCCGCCGGCGTGCACGGCGTTCATCAGGTCGGCGCGTCCGGTGACGGCGCTGAGCGGCAGCCCGTCGGCCAGCGCCTTGGCCGTGAGCGTGATGTCGCCGGCCACCGACTCGTGTTCGCTGGCGAAGAGCGTCCCGGTGCGTCCCATGCCGGCCTGGATCTCGTCGATCACCAGCACGATGCCGTGCCGGTCGGCGATCCGCCGCAGCCCCGCGAGGAAGCCGGGGGCCGGAACAACAAAGCCGCCCTCGCCCTGGATGGGTTCGATGACCATGGCGGCGAAGCTGTCCGCGCCGTGCTCGGCGAGCGTGGCCTCGACCGAGGCAAGCGCCGCCGCGGTGACGTCCGCGGCCGAGGCGGGGACCCCGCCGTCGTGCTGTGCCGCCGGGCGCAGGGGATTGGCCGAGGCGGCCCGGACGATCTCTGCCGGGAAGGGCCCAAAGTGCAGCCGGTACGGGTTCTCCTTGGCGGTCATCGCCATGGTCAGCAGGGAGCGGCCGTGGTACGCCTCGTCAAAGACCAGCACCCTGCTGCGGCCGGTGGCCGAACGCGCGATCTTGACCGCGTTTTCCACGGCCTCGGCACCGGTGGAGAACAGCGCGGTGCGCTTCTCGAAATCGCCCGGGGTGTGCTCGTTGAGCCACTTGGCCACCTCGGTGAAGGACTGGTACTCGGTGACCATGAAGCAGGTGTGGGTGAACCTCTCCAGCTGCGCGGCCACCCGCTCGCGGACCCGGGGATGGCTGGCGCCGATGCTGGTCACGGCGATGCCGGAGGCGAAGTCGATCAGGCGGTTTCCGTCCACATCCTGCAGGATGCCGCCGTCCGCCTTCTCGACGAAGACCGGCAGGACGATGCCGAAGCCGTCGCTGACGTGGGCAAGCCGGTCCCGGTGCAACGCCTGGGAACGGGGGCCGGGGATGGCGGTCGCCAGGTGGCGGGACTGGGGGAGCGTGGCGGCGGCCGCGCCGGCCGCGGAAGTGAGCACATCGGTCATAGGGCAACGCTAAACGCGCGGTGGGCACGGGGTCATCGGATGTTCTGCCCAAATGCCCCCGGTGGTGTTGGATAATCAGTCCATGGTTTCCCTTGCGCAGCTCAGCCATGAACTCGGAGATTCGCTCAGGCCCGCGGTTCCCGGACCGGTGCCGGGGATCCAGCTTTCCGGTGTCCATGTGTCCGAGCTGGCGGACCCGGGTGCCTACCTGGAGGGCGGCGAGCTGCTGCTGACCACCGGCATCCCGCTCAGCGGAAGTGCCGCCGCCGTGGACGGGTACGTGCGGCGGCTGGCAGCCAAAGGGGTCGCCGCCCTTGGCCTGGGGCTGGGGGAGGGGCTGGACAGCGTGCCGCCGGAGCTGGTCCGGGCCTGCTCCGCCGAGGGCGTGGAGTTGTTGGTGGTCCCCGACGGCGTTCCGTTCCTGGACGTCTCGCGGATGTTTTGGGAATTGGCCTCGCGGAGCGACCAGGCCGACCTGATAGCGAACCTGGGAACGCAGACCGCTTTGGCCCGGGCGACGATGCGTCCGGATGCCCTGCCGTCGGTCGTGCAGGGGCTGGCCCAGGCGCTGGGTGGCTGGGCGGCCTACCTGCCCGCGGACGCCGGGACGGAGGCCACCGTGTGGCCGGCCAGTGCGCTGCCGTTGCTGCCGCACCTCAGACTGGAAACCACGCGACTCAACGTTGCCGGCACCCATTCCGCCGCTACCTTCTGGCTGCACGGCGCTCCCGTCGTCGAGTATCCGATCCTCGTCGGACGGCGGATCGACGGCTTCCTGGCCATCGGCCCCGGCCGGACCCTGACCAAGGCCGATCGGCAGATCATCACGACGGTCTGCGTTCTGCTGGCCCTGAAGGCTCAGCAGCGCGAGGAGCTGCTGGGGACGACGACGGTGCTGGGCTCCGTCGTCGCCAAGCTGGTTGCCCGCGGCCAGGTGGAGGCAGCCCGGCTGGTGGCAGCCGACGGAAACCTTGGGCAGCTGCCCGAACGGGTGCGCGTGCTGGCCGCGCGGATGGGCACGGCGGATTCCCTCACGGCGCTCGCCGGTGCGGCAGCCCGGCTCCGGCCGGCCGCCGGCGGC
>NZ_JBNHGE010000037.1:0-26788 GCF_059090935.1 Arthrobacter sp. Y3223166
GGCTGCTCAACCCGAGAGGCCCGCCAGGCCGGCCAGGGTGCGGTCCGCGGCGGCGCGCAAGCCGGCGGTGTCCGGGCCCGCCCGGAGGATGTCCCGGCTGGAGGTGGCCAGGACATTCCCGACGGCGGAGCCGAAGGCCGCCGCAATATCCGCCCCGGTGGCGCCCTGGGCGCCCAGCCCCGGGGCCAGCAACGGCCCGTTGACCGCGGCGAGGTCCAGCCCGAGCCGTTCCATCACCTCGGCCCGGACCGTGGCGCCGACCACCAGGCCCACGGAGCCCAGCTCCCCGGCGCGCCCGGCCTCGGCGTTGTCCGCCGCGGCCGCTTCCGCGATCCGGGCGGCCACGGACTCGGCGCCGCCGACGTGCTGCACGCTGGCGCCCTCCGGGTTGGAGGTCAGCGCGAGCACGAACACCCCGCGGCCGGTTGCCGACGCCAGGTCCAGCGCCGGCCGCAGCGATTCGTACCCGAGGTAGGGGCTGAGCGTCACGGCGTCGGCCGCCAGCGCCGAGCCGTCGCGCAGCCACGCGTCGGCGTAGGCGGCCATGGTGGAGCCGATGTCGCCGCGCTTGGCGTCGGCGATGGTCAGGGCACGGGTCTGGGCCGCGGCCGCCAGCAGCTTCTCCAGCACCGCCAGGCCGGCGGAACCGTGCCGTTCATACAGGGCCACCTGGGGCTTGAGGGCGGCGGCCTGCTCCCCCACCGCGTCCAACACGGTGAGGGAAAAGCGTTCCAGCCCTCCGGCGTCGTCGTTCAGTCCCCAGGCGGAGAGCAGCGACGGATGCGGGTCGATCCCCACGCACAGCGGCCCGCGGGCCTCCATCGCCGCCCGCAGCCGCTGCCCGAAGGTGGCGCGCTGCGGCCGGGCGTGCGGCTCAGGCATGGAAGGCGGCCTTCAGGTTCTCCGCGTGCTCCTGCAGGCTGGTGACGTCCCACTCGTACTGGCGCATCGCTTCGATGGCCTGGATGGCGGCGCCGAACTCGGACACAGTGGTGATGATCGGCGTGCCCACCGACGTCGCCGCCGCGCGGATCTCGTAGCCGTCGCCGCGGGCCTGGCCGCCCGAGGGGGTGTTGAGCACGAGTCCGATCTGGCCTTCGGTGATCAGGTCGACGATGGTGCCCTCGCCGTCGTCGGACCGTCCCTCGGCGACCTTCCGCACCGTGGTGGACTGGATGCCGTTGCGGCGCAGCACCTCCGCCGTGCCGCCGGTGGAGAGGATTTCGAAGCCCAGGTCCACCAGCAGCTTCACCGGCATGATGATGGAGCGCTTGTCGCGGTTGGCCACCGAGACGAACACCTTGCCGGACGTGGGCAGGGCGCTGCCGGCCGCGGCCTGGCTCTTGGCGAACGCCGTGTCGAAGTACTTGTCGATGCCCATCACCTCGCCGGTGGAGCGCATTTCCGGCCCCAGCAGCGAGTCGACCACGGTGCCCTCCGGCGTGCGGAAGCGGCTGAACGGGAGCACCGCTTCCTTCACCGCCACCGGTGCCTCCAGCGGCAGCCGGGAACCGTCGCCGGTCTCGGGCAGCACCTTGTAGACGCTGCGCAGCATGTCGATGTCCACGCCGGTGCCGATCAGCGCCGCGGCCTTGGCCAACTGCACGCCGGTGGCCTTGGACACGAACGGGACGGTGCGGGAAGCGCGCGGGTTGGCCTCGATCACGTAGAGCACGTCGGCGGCCAGCGCGAACTGGATGTTGATCAGGCCGCGCACCCCCACGCCCTCGGCGATGGCGGCGGTGGCCTTGCGCACCCGGTCCAGCACGTCGGCGCCCAGGGTGATCGGCGGCAGTACGCAGGCGGAGTCGCCGGAGTGGATCCCGGCCTCCTCGATGTGTTCCATGATGCCGCCGACGTAGAGGTCCTTGCCGTCGTAGAGGGCGTCGACGTCGATCTCGATGGCGTCTTCCAGGAAGCGGTCCACCAGCACCGGATGGTCCGGCGTGATCTCGGTGGCGTTGGCGATGTAGCGCGACAGGTTGGCCTCGTCGTAGACGATCTCCATGCCGCGCCCGCCCAGCACGTACGACGGGCGGACCAGCACGGGGTAGCCGATCTCGTCGGCGATCTTCTTCGCTTCCTCGAAGGAAACCGCCGTGCCGTTCTTCGGTGCTACCAGCCCGGCCGAATCCAGCACCCGCTGGAAGGCGCCGCGGTGCTCGGCCAGGTCGATGGCCTCCGGCGAGGTGCCCAGGATCGGGATGCCGGCGTCCGCCAGCGCCTGCGCCAGCTTCAGCGGGGTCTGGCCGCCCAGCTGCACGAACACGCCGAGCACGCCGCCGGTGCGCTCCTCCGCCGCGATGACCTCCAGCACGTCCTCGAGCGTGAGCGGCTCGAAGTACAGGCGGTTGGAGATGTCGTAGTCGGTGGAGACGGTCTCCGGGTTGCAGTTGATCATGACCGTCTCGTGCCCGGCCTTGCGCAGCGCCATGGTGGCATGGACGCAGGAGTAGTCGAACTCGATGCCCTGGCCGATCCGGTTGGGGCCGGAACCGAGGATGATCACCGACGGCTTCGCGTGCAGCTCGACCTCGTCCTCCTCGTCGTAGGACGAGTAGTGGTACGGGGTGTAGGCGGCGAATTCGGCGGCGCAGGTGTCCACCGTCTTGAACACCGGACGGATGCCCAGCGCGTGACGGACCCCGCGGACCACTGCCTCGCTGGTGTGGCTGAGCTTGCCGATCTGCTCATCGGAGAAGCCGTGCCGCTTGGCCAGCCGCAGGATGTCCTCGGTCAGCGCCGGCGCGCGGCGGATTTCGGTGGCCACCTCGTTGATCAGCTGCAGCTGGTCCAGGAACCACGGGTCGATCGCCGTGGCTTCAAAGACCTGCTCGACGGTGGCACCGCCGAGCAGCGCGCGCTGCACCATCGAGAGCCGCTCGGTGGACCCGACCCTGGACTTGGCCAGCAGTTCGGGCACGTCATAGTCGTTGACCGGGTCGAACTCGAGCTGCGACCCCTTCTGCTCCAGCGACCGCAGCGCCTTCTGCAGCGCCTCGGTGAAGTTGCGGCCGATGGCCATCGCCTCGCCGACGGACTTCATGGTGGTGGTCAGCGTCGGGTCGGCGGCCGGGAACTTCTCGAACGCGAAACGCGGAACCTTGACGACGACGTAGTCCAGCGTCGGTTCGAAGGCGGCCGGGGTCTGCTGGGTGATGTCGTTGGGGATCTCGTCCAGCGTGTACCCGAGCGACAGCTTGGTGGCGATCTTGGCGATCGCGAAACCGGTGGCCTTGGAGGCCAGCGCGGAGGACCGGGAGACGCGCGGGTTCATCTCGATCACGACGACGCGGCCGGTGTCCGGTTCGATGGCGAACTGGATGTTGCAGCCGCCGGTGTCGACGCCGACTTCGCGGATCACCGCGATGGAGATGTCGCGCAGCTTCTGGAACTCGCGGTCGGTCAGCGTCATGGCGGGGGCGACCGTAATGGAGTCGCCGGTATGCACGCCCACCGGATCGAAGTTCTCGATCGAGCACACGACGACGACGTTGTCGTTCTTGTCGCGCATCATCTCGAGCTCGTATTCCTTCCAGCCCAGGATGCTCTCTTCGAGCAGCACCTCGCTGGTGGGACTGTACTGGATGCCGGCCCCGGCGATCCGGCGCAGGTCGTCCGCGTTGTAGGCCATCCCGGAGCCGAGGCCGCCCATGGTGAAGGACGGGCGCACCACCATCGGGTAGCCCAGTTCCTCCGCCGCGGCGAAGGCCTCGTCCATCGAGTGCACGATCACGGACTTGGCGGACTCCGCGCCGCAGCGCTCCACCACGCCCTTGAACTTCTCCCGGTCTTCGCCGAGTTCGATGGCGGCGATGTTGGCGCCGATCAGCTCCACGTTGTACTTGTCAAGCACGCCGTTCTTGTCCAGCGCTATCGCGGTGTTCAGGGCGGTCTGGCCGCCCAGCGTGGGCAGCACGGCGTCCGGGCGCTCCTTGGCGATGATCTTTTCGACCACCTCCGGGGTGATCGGCTCCACGTAGGTGGCGTCGGCGAACTCGGGGTCCGTCATGATCGTGGCGGGATTGGAGTTGACCAGGATGACCCGCAGGCCCTCCTCCTTCAGCACCCGCAGCGCCTGCGTGCCGGAATAGTCGAACTCGGCGGCCTGTCCGATCACGATGGGACCGGAACCGATGACCAGGACGGACTTCAGATCTTCTCTCTTGGGCATTACTTGCTTTCCTTCGTGGTCTCGGAAGCGGTCCCGGTCTGGTTTCGGCGGGAGTTCATCAGGTCGGTGAAGCGGTCGAACAGGGGCGCCGCATCGTGCGGCCCGGCAGCCGCCTCCGGGTGGTACTGGACGGAGAAGGCGGGGATGTCCAGGCAGTTCAGGCCCTCGACGACGTCGTCGTTGAGGCAGACGTGGCTGACTTCGACCCGGCCGAAGCGCTCCTCCGGGGCCAGGGTGGGCCCGTCCAGCGGGGCGTCGACGGCGAAGCCATGGTTCTGCGAGGTGATTTCGACCTTTCCGGTGCGCCGGTCCATGACCGGCACGTTGATGCCGCGGTGGCCGTAGCGCAGCTTGTAGGTGCCGAAGCCCAGGGCGCGGCCCAGGATCTGGTTGCCGAAGCAGATGCCGAAGAACGGCAGGCCGGCGTCGAGCACCTTGCGCAGCAGCAGCACCTGGCGGTCGGCCGTGGCGGGGTCGCCGGGCCCGTTGGACATGAACATGCCGTCGGGCGCGAGGGCCTGGATGTCGTCGAAGCTGGCGGTGGCGGGCAGCACGTGCACCCGGATCCCGCGCTCGGCGAACCGGACGGGGGTCATGGCCTTGATGCCCAGGTCGAGGGCGGCGACGGTGAACCGCGGCTCCCCGTCCCAGCCGTGGTCGGCCGGGTCTACGGTGTAGGCCTCGGTGACGCTGACCTCTTCGGCGAGCCGGGCGCCTTCCATTGCCGGCTGCGCGGTGACCTCGGCCAGCAGCTCCGCGGCGGGGCGGGCGGCCGCGTCGCCGGAGAAAATGCCGGCCTTCATGGCGCCGCGTTCGCGCAGGTGGCGGGTCAGGGCGCGGGTGTCCACTCCCTGGATGCCCACGATGCCCTGGTTGACCAGTTCGTCGTCCAGGCTGCGCTCGGAGCGCCAGTTGGAGGGCCGGCGGGCGGGGTCGCGGACCACGTAGCCGGCTACCCAGATCTTGCGGGATTCCGCGTCGTCGTCGTTCACGCCGGTGTTGCCGATGTGGGGTGCGGTCTGCACCACCAGCTGGCGGGCGTAGGACGGGTCGGTGATGGTCTCCTGGTAGCCGGTCATGCCGGTGGAAAAGACCGCCTCGCCCAGCGCGGTGCCCTGCGCGCCGTAGCTGCGGCCGCGGAAGGTCCGGCCGTCTTCGAGTACCAGCAGCGCCGGTGCGGAGAGGAAAGTTGTTTCTGCGCTCACGATAGGTCCTAGTCTTCCTGTACGGCGGGTAGGTATGTCTGCAGCTGCGCCAGCAGCGGTTGTTTGTCGGCGGCCTGCCGGGTGCGGAAGGCCGTGTCGACCTCGCGCTCCCCCAGCTTCCACGTGATCACGGCCAGGCCCTCGGACTCCACGAACTTGCCCACCATGCCGCTCTCGGTGCGGACGTCGGAGATGCTTCCGGCCGGAATGTAGAGGTCCGTGGAGCCGGGCCACTCGATCAGCACGCCGTGCGGATAGGTCCGCAGCGCCGCCTTGGTCCGGATGCCGAGGCCGTGGACGGCGACGCGGTCCAGCCAGTCCCCCGCCGTCGTCGTGACCACGTACATGCCTTCGTAGTAGCCGGTCGGGTTGGCTGTGTCCGCCGGGACCTGCGGCAGCGGCGCGATGTCCCGCTGCCGTTTGACCCGGTTGCGCCAGCCGACGCCCAGCAGCACCATGAGCACGACGGCGACGGCGAGCATCACCAGGCCCGCTTGCATCTGGTTCATCTCAGGCCTCCCCTGCCGGGCGTGCCGGGGTGTTCAGGGCGCCGTCCAGCACCGTGGGGTGTCCGTTGAGGAACGTGGCGACCACGCGGCCGGGCAGCTCCCGGCCGGCGAACGGCGAGTTCCTGCCCTTGGTGGCCATGACCGAGGGGTCCACCGTCCAGCGGGCCGCGGGGTCCACGAGGGTGATGTTGGCGGCCGATCCGGCGGCCAGCGGCTGGCCCTGGCCGGACAGCCGGCCGATCCGGGCCGGCATGGCGGAGGTGATCCGGGCGAAGTCGGCCCAACCGATCAGGCCGGATTCGATCATGGTGTGCTGCACGACGGACAGCGCGGTTTCCAGCCCGGTCATGCCCATGGCTGCCTGCGCCCACTCGCACTCCTTCGCCTCGGAGGGGTGCGGCGCGTGGTCGGTGCCGATGACGTCGATGGTGCCGTCGGCCAGGCCGGCGCGCAGGGCCTGCACGTCCTCGTCGGTGCGCAGCGGCGGGTTGACCTTGTAGACCGGGTCGTAGCTGCGGACCAGTTCGTCGGTCAGCCACAGGTGGTGCGGCGTGACCTCGGCCGTGACCTTGATCCCCCGGGCCTTGGCCCAGCGGATGAGCTCCACCGATCCGGCCGTGGAGACGTGGCAGACGTGCAGGCGGGAGTCCACGTGCTGGGCCAGCAGCACGTCGCGGGCGATGATGCTCTCCTCCGCGACGGCCGGCCAACCGGTCATGCCCAGCACCGCCGAAACGGTTCCCTCGTTCATCTGCGCCCCGTCGGTCAGCCGCGGCTCCTGGGCGTGCTGGGCGATCACGCCGTCGAACGCCTTGACGTACTCCAGCGCGCGGCGCATCAGCACCGGGTCCGACACGCAGATCCCGTCGTCGGAAAAGACCCGGACCCGGGCCCGGGAGTCGGCCATCGCGCCGAGTTCGGCGAGCCGTTCGCCGGCCAGGCCCACGGTCACGGCGCCCACCGGGCGGACATCGGCCCAGCCGGCGGTCCGGCCCAGCGTGTATACCTGCTCGACCACGCCGGCGGTGTCGGCCACCGGCGTCGAATTGGCCATCGCGTGCACGGCCGTGAAGCCGCCCAGGGCCGCGGCCCGGGTGCCGGTCTCCACCGTCTCCGCGTCCTCGCGGCCCGGCTCGCGCAGGTGTGTGTGCAGGTCCACCATGCCCGGCAGCGCGATCAGCCCGTCGGCATCGATGTCGACGGCGCCGGCCGCGCTCAGGCCGGTGCCCGCCTCCGCGATTCTCCCGCCGCGGAGCAGCAGGTCGGCACGCTCGCCGCCGGTCAGCGAAGCCCCGCGGATCAGGTAGGTGGTTTCGCTGGACTCGGTCACTTGGCCTCCTGGGTGGCGGTGGGAGCGGGGGCGGCGGATTCGGTGCCGCCGGAGAGCAACAGGTAGAGCGCGGCCATCCGCACGGCAACCCCGTTGCGTACCTGGTCCAGCACGGTGGACCGCGGCGAGTCGGCGGCCGCCGAGGAAATTTCCAGCCCGCGGTTCATCGGGCCGGGGTGCATGATGATGGTGCCGGCGCGGCCGGAGGCGTCCAGCGCCGCCAGGCGGCGGTCGTCGAACCCCCAGCGGCGCGAATACTCCTGCGTGGACGGGAAGTAGGCGGCGTTCATCCGCTCCCCCTGCACGCGCAGCATCATGACGGCGTCGGTGCCCTCGGCCAGCGTGGCGTCCAGGTCGTAGCTGATCGTGCACGGCCACTGGCGGCTGCCCACCGGCAGCAGCGTCGGCGGGGCGACCATGGTGACCTCGGCGCCGAGGGTGCGCAGCAGCCACAGGTTGGAGCGGGCCACGCGGGAGTGCAGGATGTCCCCGACGATGGCCACCTTCATGCCAGCGAGGTCGCTCCCGGCCGAGGCCGTGCCCGTGAGCCTGGCCCAGGTGCGCCGCAGCGTGAACGCGTCCAGCAGCGCCTGGGTGGGGTGTTCGTGGGTGCCGTCGCCGGCGTTCACCACGGCGGCGTCGATCCAGCCCGAGCCGGCCAGCCGCGCCGGCGCCCCGGAGGCCCAATGCCGGATGACGACGGCGTCCGCGCCCATCGCCTCCAGGGTCTGGGCGGTGTCTTTGAGCGATTCGCCCTTGGAGACCGAGGATCCCTTGGCCGCGAAGTTGATGACGTCGGCCGAGAGCCGCTTGGCGGCGGCTTCGAAGGAAATGCGGGTGCGGGTGGAGTCTTCGAAGAAGAGGTTGACCACGGTTCGGCCGCGCAGCACGGGCAGTTTCTTGACCTCGCGCTGGGAGACCGCGGACATCTCCTCGGCAGTGTCGAGGATCTGCACCGCGTCCTGCTTGGCCAGGTCCGCGGTGGAGAGCAGGTGTTTCATGCGCTGACGTCCTCGATCACTACTTCGTCGGCCGCCGGTGCGCCGTTGTTGGTGTCGGTCTCGGCCAGCCGGACCCGGACCTTTTCCTTGGAAGAGGTGGGAAGGTTTTTGCCGACGTGGTCGGCGCGGATCGGCAGTTCGCGGTGCCCGCGGTCCACCAGCACGGCCAGCCGCACGATCCGTGGCCGGCCCAGATCCACCAGGGCGTCCAGGGCGGCGCGGATGGTGCGCCCGGAATAGAGCACGTCGTCGACCAGCACCACGACCTTGTCGTCGATGCCCTCGGCCGGCAGCTGGGTGGGCAGCGGCGAACGCGTGGGATGCCGGCGCAGGTCGTCGCGGAACATGGTCACGTCGAGCTGGCCGATGATTTTGTCGGCGGCGACGGAGGGGTCGGCGGCGGCGATCTTGGCGGCCAGCCGCCGGGCCAGCGGGTAACCGCGGCGCGGGATGCCCAGCAGGACCAGGTCCTGGGAGCCTTTGTTCGCCTCGAGGATCTCGTGGGCGATACGGGTCAATGCGCGGTTGATGTCCGCTTCGGCAAGTACAACGCGCGACGATGCCGGCTGCGCCGGGTGGTCCGTGTTCATCTGTTGCCGCCTCCTTCCCCGCCTCGCTGGACGGAATTTAAAGGTTGCTTGCGCCCTCAAAATTACCATGCCCGCCTCCGCTCCTGTCGTTCGTGACGGCTGTGCGACGGCGATGCGCGGACGATGTGCGCAAGCTCACCTGCGCGGTGCGGAGGTGCCGGACGCGGCGACGGCGGGTGCCCGGAATGCGGGCACCCGCCGTCGCGCGTGGGGATGGTGGCTGCGGGCCGGGTCAGGCCAGGAGCGTGGGCTTGAGCTGCTGCAGCCGGCCCAGCAGCCCGTTGACGAAGGACGGCGACTCGTCGGTCGAGAGCGTTTTGGCCAGCTCGACGGCCTCGCTGACCGCGACGCCGTCGGGGACGTCGTCGTTGTAGAGCAGTTCCCAGGAGCCGACCCGCAGGATAATCCGGTCCACCGCGGGCATCCGTTCCAGCGTCCAGCCCTGGGCGTAGGTGGCCAGGAACTCGTCGATGGTCGGCTGCAGGGCGGCGACCCCCTCCACAATCTGGGCGGTGTAGGGGTTGATCACCTGGTCGGTGTTGCCGCGACCGGCCAGCGCATCGGCCGGGGACACGCCGCGCTGTTCGGCTTCAAAGAGGACGTCGACGGCCCTGCGGCGGGCTTTGCCGCGGGCAGAAGTGGGAGCACTCACTAGTCGTTGACTCGTCCCAGGTAGTCGCCGGTGCGGGTGTCGACCTTGACCTTGGTGCCGGTCTCCAGGAACAGCGGAACCTGGATCTGGTAGCCGGTCTCCACGGTGGCGGGCTTGGTGCCGCCGGTGGAACGGTCGCCCTGCAGGCCGGGCTCGGTGTACGTGATCTCCATGACCACGGAGGCGGGCAGCTCGATGTAGAGCGGGATGCCGTCGTGCATGGCGATGTTGACCTTGATGTTTTCCAGCAGGAAGTTCTCGTCGTCGCCGACCACCGGGCCGGGAACGGTGACCTGGTCGTAGTCCTGCACGTCCATGAAGACGAAGTCGTCGCCGTCCTTGTACAGGTAGGTGTAATCGCGGCGGTCAACCGTGGCGGTCTCGATCTTCAGGCCGGCGTTGAACGTCTTGTCCTGGATCTTGCCGCTGACGACATTCTTGATCTTGGTGCGCACGAACGCGCCGCCCTTGCCCGGCTTCACGTGCTGGAACTCAATGACGTTCCACAGCTGGCCGTCCAGCTTCAGCACGGTGCCGTTCTTGATGTCGTTGGTCGTGGCCACAGTTTCACTTTCCTCGATGATGGCGGGCCGCGGGCGGAAAGTCCGCCCGGCCCGGAGCGAAGTCCAGCAGACATTCTACCTGCTGGCGGGTTGCCGCCCGAAGACGGGCCCTGCGGACGGGCTGGCCGCGCCTTGGCCCGGAGCGGCCCTGGCGGCCGGCAACGCCAGCCGCTGCCGCGGACAGGGTGCGCGGTTGCGTCCCACGTTTGGCCCTAACTGCCCACGTCTCGGCCGCGTGAAGGGCCCCGACGTGCGGCGATGTATGGGCCGCCCAGCCAAACGTGGGAGCGGATCCAAGGCGCGCCGGACCCCTGCGCCACCTCCGGCGCCGGCGTCGGGGGCTACTCGGCGATCTCTTGGTAGGCGGCGAACAGCAGCGAGGTGTCCGGCACGTCCAGGATCCCGGGCTTGGCCAGGCCGTCCAGCACCACGAACCGCAGCAGGTCGCCGCGGGCCTTCTTGTCGCGCTTCATCCCGTCCAGTAGCGCGGCCCAGCGGTCGCGGCGGTACGTCACGGGCAGCCCGAGCGACGTCAGGATCGCCTGGTGCCGGTCGGCGGTGGCGTCGTCCAGCCGGCCCACCATCCGGGACAGCTCGGCGGCAAAGGCCAGGCCGATAGAAACGGCCGCGCCGTGGCGCATCTGGTAGCGCTCGGCCAGCTCGATCGCGTGGCCGAGGGTGTGTCCGTAATTCAGGAACTCCCGGCGGCCGGACTCGCGCAGGTCGGAGGAGACTATCCCGGCCTTGACCCGGATGGACCGCTCGATGATCTCCCGCAGCTGCGGCGTGCCGGCGGTGCTGGCGGCCTTGGGGTCCGCTTCGATCACCTCCAGGATGGCCGGGTCGGCGATGAAGCCGCACTTGACGGCTTCGGCCAGGCCTGTGACCAGTTCGTTGGGCGGCAGCGTCTGCAGCGCGTCCAGGTCGGCCAGCACCGCGGCCGGCGAGTGGAACGCGCCGACCAGGTTCTTGCCCTCGGCGGTGTTGATGCCGGTCTTGCCGCCCACCGCGGCGTCGACCATGCCCAGCAGGCTGGTGGGGATGTGCACCACCTTGACGCCGCGCAGCCAGGTGGCGGCCACGAAGCCGGCCACGTCGGTGACCGCCCCGCCGCCCACGGCCACGATGGCGTCCGAGCGGGTGAAGTCGTTCTGTCCCAGCACCTGCCAGCAGAACGAGGCCACCTGGATGTGCTTGCCCTCCTCGGCGTCCGGAATTTCGGCGGTCAGCGCCTCCAGCCCGTTGGCGGCCAGGTCCTCGCGCACCGCGTCGCCGGTGGCACGCAGCGCGCGCGGGTGGATCACCAGGACCTTGCGGACCCGCTCCCCCAGCACCTGCGGCAGGCGGCCCAGCAGCGCGTGGCCGACGACGACGTCGTACGCCTCCTGGGGCGTGGTCCCGGTGACCGGGATGGTGGTTGCCTCGGCGGTGTTGCTCACTGTTCGTGCCTTTCATCAAGCAGTTGTCTCAGTTCGGCCAGCAGTTGCTGCTGTGATTTGCCGCGGGTGTCCAGCACCAGGTCCGCCAGCCGCTCGTAGACCGGCCGGCGTTGCCCGAAGGTCTCGATCCAGCGGCCCACGGGGTCGCCGGCCAGCAGCGGCCGGCCGGTGTCCTTGATGATGCGCGGCCGCACGGTATCCACGTCGATGTCCAGGAAAACCACGGTGCAGTCGGCCAGCAGTTGCTGGGTGCCGGTGTCCAGGATGGCGCCGCCGCCCAGCGAGACCACGGCGGGCGGCCGGCCGGCGGCGAGCAGTGCGGCCACTTCGCGGGCCTCGAGCTCGCGGAAGGCGTGCTCGCCCATCGAGGCGAAGATCGCGGTGATCGGACCGTGGCGTTCGACGAGCCGCTTGTCGCTGTCGGCGAAGGCGAGGCCGTGCCGGCTGGCGAACTGGCTGCCCAGCGTCGACTTGCCGGACGCCATCGGGCCGATCAGGACCAGGTGGCGCCGCAGCTTGAGCGGCTGCCCGGCTGCCATTAGCGGCCGATCGAATCCAGCGACTCCGGGATCGCCGCCAGATAGGACCGGAGGTTGCGTGCCGTCTCGCTCACGGAGTCGCCGCCGAACTTCTCGGTCACGGCCTCGGCGAGTATCAGGGCCACCATCGCTTCGGCGACAACGCCGGACGCCGGCACCGCGCAGACGTCCGAACGCTGGTGGTGGGCCTTGGCGGGCTCCCCGGTGGTGACGTCGATGGTGGACAGCGCGCGCGGCACCGTGGCGATCGGTTTCATGGCCGCCCGGACGCGCAGGGTCTCCCCGATGCTCATGCCGCCCTCGATACCGCCGGCCCGGTTGCTGGCCCGCACGATGGTGCCGTCTTCGTCGCGGACGATCTCGTCATGGGCTTCCGATCCGCGGCGGGCGGCGGTGAGAAAGCCGTCGCCGACCTCCACGCCCTTGATGGCCTGGATTCCCATCAAGGCGGCGGCCAGGCGGGCGTCCAGCCGGCGGTCCCAGTGCACGTAGCTGCCCAGTCCCGGCGGCAGGCCGTAGGCCAGCACCTCGACCACGCCGCCCAGGGTTTCGCCGTCCTTGTGCGCCTGGTCCACTTCCAGCACCATGGCCTCGGACGTCTCGGCGTCGAAGCAGCGCAGCGGATCTTCGTCCAGTGCCAGGACATCGCCCGGCCCTGGAAGCGGGCAGCCTTCGGGCACGGAGACCCGGCCCACCGCGGTGGTGTGGCTGACCAGCCGGATGCCCAGCGCGGCGAGGAACTTCGCGGCCACGGTACCCAGGGCCACGCGGGCCGCGGTCTCCCGGGCGCTGGCCCGTTCCAGCACGGGGCGGGCTTCGTCGAAGCCGTACTTCTGCATGCCCGTGAAGTCGGCATGGCCCGGCCGGGGCCGGGTGAGCGGGGCGTTGCGGGCCAGGTCCGCCAGGGCCGCCGGATCCACCGGATCGGCGGACATGACGGTTTCCCACTTGGGCCATTCGGTGTTGGCAACCTCGATGGCCACCGGGCCGCCCTGGGTCAGGCCGTGGCGGACGCCGCCCACCAGGGTGACCTGGTCCTTTTCGAACTTCATCCGGGCGCCGCGGCCGTAGCCGAGACGCCGCCGGGCCAGGGCATCCTGGACCTCGGCCGCGGTCAGTTCGACGCCGGCAGGGACGCCTTCAATAATGCCCACCAGGGCCGGACCATGGGATTCACCGGCGGTTAACCAACGCAACATGGTTTCAATACTGCCATGCATCGGCGGGCTGTTTAGCGCCGCGGTGCACCTACCGCGTCACACATCACATTTGTGACTTCGGCGGCGTCGGTGAAGCGATCGCCGGCGAACAAGCGCACCTGTTCCACGGCCTGGTAGATGAGCATTTCCAAACCATGGACTACCGATCCGCCGTGGCGCTGCCAGACGGCTGCCAGGTCGCTGGGCCAGGGATCGTAGGCGACGTCGAGCAGCACGCGTCCGCTCCGGTCCGTTCCGGCCTGCGCCGCCAGCTCCGCGGCCAGTGAATCGGCTGCGCGCGGCGGCAGTGTGCAGATTACCGTCCCGGCCTGCCGCAGCGCGTCGGCCGCCTGGTCCCATCCGGCCACCCGCAGCGGCAGGCCAACGTGCCGGGCGATGCGTTGCACGCCCCCGGCGCCGGCCGGATTCCGCAGGCACAGGGTCACCTCGGACGGTTTGAGGTCCGCCAGCGCAGCCGCGGCCGCGGCCGCGGTACCGCCGCCACCGAGGATCACCGCCGCCCCGCCCTCTGCGACACCGCCGTGGCGCAGCGCGCCGACGATGCCGGCCACGTCGGTGTTGTGGCCGGAGAGCGTCACCCGGCCCCCGCCGTCGTACTCGGGAACCACGGTGTTGAGCACCCCCAGCACGTCCACCAGTTCGCTGACCCGGTCCATCTGGCCGACCATGGCGGCCTTCAGCGGCATGGTCACCGACAGCCCGGCCCAGTCCCGCTCCGCGCGCAGGTTCCGGACGAACTGCGGCACGCGGTCCTCCGTGAGATCGATGGCCCGGTAGCTGCAGTCGAAGCCGATCAGCTCATAGGCCGCGCGGTGCAGGGCCGGCGACCGGGAGTGGTCGATCGGATGGCCGAGCACCGCCGCCTGGTACTGCCGGGAAGCGGGCCGCGTGCCGGCCGGCGCGCCGTCCGCGGGACGGGCCGTCAACTGCACCGGCCCTCTTCCTGCTCGCTGCACCACTGCAGGTATTCCTTGGTGTACGCGTTGTGCTCCGCCAGTGTCTCGGCGAACTTGGTCTCGCCGGTGTCCAGGTTGACCGTCACCCAGTAGTAGTAGGGGACGTCGGCCGGATTGGCGGCCGCGTCGATGGCAGGCCCGCCGGGTGAGTTGATCGGCCCGGCCGGCAGCCCGGTGTGCGCGTACGTGTTGTACGGATTGGACTTGTCGGCCTTCTCCTCGGGCGTGATGTCGTAGCCCTTCCGGCCCAGCCCGTAGGTGACCGTGGCGTCGGACTGGATCAGGCCGTTCGTTTCGGTGTTGTCGGGCTTGAGCCGGTTCTGGATGGCCCCGGCGACCTTGGCGTAGTCGGCCTCGCCCGCCTCGGCTTCGATGATGCTCGCGATGGTCAGCACCCGGAACTGTTCCTGCGGATCGGTGATGCCGTCCGCGGTCAGCCGCTCCTTGGTGTTGGCGACCAGTTCGGAGATGATGTCCTCCGCGGTGGCGTCCAGCGGCCAGCGGTATTCTCCGGGGAACAGGTACCCTTCCAGGTTCCGTGCGTCCTTGGGCAAATCGAACTGCTGCGGATTCTTGGCCAGCTCCGCGAACTCGGAGGCCGGGATCTTCGTGCCCTTGCTCAGGGCGTCGAACACCTCGTTCTGCCGCCAGGTGCGGTTGATGGCAACGTAGGAAACCTTCTCCCCCACGTCCGCGAGCAGGATGGCGGCCGCGTCGGCGGCGGGCAGCTTGTACTGCATCTCGTAGTCGCCGGGCTGGACCTCGCGGCCGTTGGCCTGGCTGGCCAGCTCGCCGAGGAATATTTCGCTGTTGGAGACGATGTCCTGCTCCACGAGGGAACTGGCGATGGCCAGCGGGCCGGCGCCTTGTTCCACGGTGAAGGTTACCTGCCCCTCCCCGGGGCCCGCGTAGTCTTCGGGGCCGCCGCCCATGCCGAGCAGGTTCTGCAGGAACAGCACGACGCCGACCAGACCGGCGGCGAAGACGGCGAACACCACCAGCATGATCGTGTTGCGCCGGCGGCGGGCGCGCTGCTTGCTGCGGGCCGGGCCCTTGCGGCCGGGCGCCGGTTCGTCCTCGAAAAAGTCCAGCCGGCCGTCGTGGTAGACCTGTCCGTCGTCCTGGTACACGACGCCGTCGTCGGCGACGTCCCAGTTTTGCTCCGCGTCGCCGTCCTCGGCGGGAACCTGCTGCTGGACCACGGTGGCCGGCTCCGGTTCATGCCAGGCGGCGGACCGTTCGTCCTCGATGATGGGTTCCGGCTCGTCCCAGCCGGCCGCAACCGGTGCGTCCCCCACGCCGGCCTCCGGCTCGTCCCGAGCGGGGGCGACGGGGGCCGCGGGCGTGGCGGGGTGGGCGGGCGGAGAAGGCCATGCCTCGTCCGCGGGCGCTTCCTCCCATTCGGGTACGGCGTCGTCGTCCCAATACGGCGGGACGGTGTCGTCGAAGCGCGGGTCGGCGGCCTGGCGGCCGCGTGCGGCGCGCCGGGACGGCAGGTTGTTCCAGTCGTCGGGGTGCTTGCTCATGTCCCGGGGTCCCCGCTTCGGTCATGTCCGTGCGAAATCGTCGGCTCCTCATGGCTGGCAGCCGGCACATGGCTGCCGGCGGGCGGTGCGACAGGTGTCCCCACGTCCTGCCCTTGGGCCCGTTGCATGTCAATAGCCTGCTGCAGTATACCCACTGCGGCTACCTGATCAACTACTTTACGATGTTGACGTGTATCCATACCAGCCTCCCGCAGTCCGCGGTGCGCCGCCACGGTCGTCAGGCGCTCGTCGATCAGGTTGACCCGGGCGGCTGACCCCGCCCCGGCCAGCGCTGCGGCCAGCTTCCGGGCGTAGTCGCGGGCCATTTCGGTGGAGGCCGAGTCGCCGCCGGAGAGGGTGCGCGGCAGCCCAACGAACACCTGCACGGCGTCCCGCTCGGCGGCCTCCCGCACCAGGACCCTGACGTCGCTGTCTTTCTTGGCGTCGCGCTTCAGGGTGCGCACCGGGGTGGCCAGGATCCCGTCCGGATCGCAGCTGGCCACGCCCACGCGCACCGCGCCGACGTCGACACCAAGCTTGGTGCCGTGCGGATAATCGGGAACAGACACCGGATGCCCTAGCGGTTGGCGACCGCGGCCGTCACGGCGGCCAGTGCCTCGTCGATCTTGGTGGCATCGGACCCGCCGCCCTGCGCGACGTCGTCCTTGCCGCCGCCTCCGCCGCCCAGTACTCCGGCGGCGGTCTTGACCAAGGCGCCGGCCTTGACACCCGCGGCACGGGCGGCTTCGTTGGTGGCCACCAGGATCAGGGGCCGGCCGTTGGCCACCCCCGTCATCGCCACGGTGACCGGGTCGGAGCCCAGCCGCGTCCGCAGGTCCAGGGCCAGGCTGCGCAGGTCGTCCGCGCCGCTGAGTTCGCCGGCATGGTGCGCCAGCAGCCGGACCCCAGCCACATCCTGGGCCTGGGCCACCAGCGAGGCGGCCGAGGCGGCGAGCTGTTCCTTGCGGAGCTTGTCCAGCTCCTTCTCCACGGACTTGAGCTTGGCCAGGGTGGCGGAAATCCGCTCGGGCAGCTGTGCCCCCGGCACCTTCAGCATTTCGGAGAGTTCGTTCACCAGCGCGCGCTCGGCGGCCATGTGGCGGAAGGCCTCCATGCCCACGAACGCCTCCACGCGCCGGTTGCCCGAACCCACCGATGCCTCGCCCAGCAGGGTCAGCGAACCGATCTGCGAGGTGGCCTCCACATGGGTGCCGCCGCAAAGTTCGCGGGACCACGCGCCGTCGATCTCCACCACGCGCACGGTGTCCCCGTAGGCCTCGCCGAACAGCGCCATGGCGCCCAGCTCGCGGGCCTGGGCCAGGGGCATGACGCGGGTCTGGACCTCGAAGTTGTTGCGGATGGCCAGGTTCGAGACCTCTTCGACCTCCGACTTGGCGGCGTCGGAGAGGCCCTCGCCCCAGGAGAAATCGAAGCGCAGGTAGCCGGCCTTGTTGAAGGAACCGCGCTGCAGCGCCTCCGGGCCCAGGATCTGGTGCAGGGCCGCATGGATGATGTGCGTGCCGGTGTGCGCCTGCTCGCCGGCCTGGCGTCGCTGGGCGTCGACGGCGGCCTGCACCGTGGCGCCGGAGGGCAGTTCGCCCTCGCGCACCACGGCCTTGTGCACGCTCAGGCCCTTGACGGGCTTCTGCACGTCGAGCACTTCGACCACGAACCCGTCGCCGGTGATCAGCCCGACGTCCGCGGCCTGCCCGCCGGCCTCGGCGTAGAACGGGGTGGCGTCGAGCACCAGTTCGATTTCCTCGCCCTGGCCGGCGAAGCCGCGCACTTCGCCGCCGCGGACGATGCCTCGCACCGTAGATTCGGTGGTGAGTTCGTCGTAGCCGGTGAAGACGGTCTCGCCGTCGGCGAGCATCTCGCGGAAGACGGTCACGTCGGCGTGGCCCAGCTTCTTGCCGCGGGCGTCGGCCTGGGCGCGCTCGCGCTGTTCGGCCATCAGCGTGCGGAATCCGGCCTCGTCCACCTGCAGGCCGGCTTCCTCGGCCATCTCGAGGGTCAGGTCGATCGGGAAGCCGTAGGTGTCGTGCAGGGTGAAGGCGTCCTCGCCGGAGATCGGCTTGGCGGCGGCCTTGGATTCCTTCACGGCCTCCTCGAGCCGCGCGGTGCCGGAGGCAATGGTGCGCAGGAACGCCTTCTCCTCGGCGTAGGCAATCCGGCTGATGCGCTCGAAGTCCTCGGCCACTTCCGGGTAGGTGCCCTTCATCGCATCCCGGGAGACCGGCAGCAGGTCCGGCAGGCAGGCGCGTTCCACGCCGAGCAGGCGCATGGCGCGCACCGCGCGGCGGATCAGCCGGCGCAGCACGTAGCCGCGGCCCTCGTTGGAGGGGGTCACGCCGTCGGAGATCAGCATCAGGGAGGAGCGGATGTGGTCGGCCACCACGCGCATTCGCACATCGTCGCCGTGGTGCGGGTCGTCGTCGGACTCGGCGCTGGTGTACTCCTTGCCGGAGATCTCCGCGGCCTTGTCCAGCACGGGGCGGACCTGGTCCGTCTCGTACATGTTCTCCACGCCCTGCAGAATCATCGCGAGGCGTTCCATGCCCAGGCCGGTGTCGATGTTCTTCTGCGGCAATTCGCCCAGGATCTCGAAGTCTTCCTTGCCGATGCCGGCGCCGCGCTGGTACTGCATGAAGACCAGGTTCCAGATTTCGATGTAGCGGGTCTCGTCGGCGATCGGGCCGCCCTCGATCCCGTACTCCGGGCCGCGGTCGTAGAAGATTTCCGAGCAGGGGCCGGCCGGGCCGGGCTGGCCGGTGGACCAGTAGTTGTCCTTCTTGCCGGACTTCTGGATCCGCTCGGCCGGAACGCCCACCTGGTCGCGCCAGATGGCCAGTGCTTCCTCGTCCTCTTCGTACACGGTGATCCAGAGCTTCTCCGGCGGCAGGCCGTAGCCGCCCTGCTCCACCGGGCTGGTCAGCAGTTCCCAGGCCATCGCGATGGCCTGTTCCTTGAAGTAGTCGCCGAAGGAGAAGTTGCCGCACATCTGGAAGAACGTGCCGTGCCGGACGGTCTTGCCGACCTCTTCGATGTCCGCGGTGCGGATGCATTTCTGCACGCTGGTGGCGCGCGGGTACGGTGGCGTCTCGCGGGCGGTCAGGTACGGGATGAACGGCACCATGCCGGCCACGGTGAACAGCAGCGAGGGATCCGGCGACACGAGGGACGCGGAGGGGACCACGGAATGGCCCTTCTTCTCGAAGAAGTCGAGCCAGCGGCGGACAATCTCATGGGATTTCATGGTGCCTGTGTCTTACCTTCCGGGGTGCAATACGGTTGTGGGCGCCGGGCTGCGGCTTCGGTGACCGTAAAAAACTTATCGCTTGCGGACGTCGTCGGCGGAATCGATGCCCAGGGCCAGGCGCAGGTCGGTTTCACGTTCCTGCATGCCGTCGCGGACCGCGTCGGCGAAGTTGGCCACGGAGTCGGCCACCTGTGCCAGGGCGCGGTTCAGGCCCGCCGGGCCCAACGCCTCACGCGTTTGGGACACCTTGCGTACCGCGAGCACGCCGATCGCCACGCCGGCGGCCATCCAGATTATTCGCTTCATGTGGGTTCCTCTTTCCGGTCAGCGGCCGCGGCGGCGCTTGCCCTCGGGCGCGCCCTTGCCGGCGGAATTGAAGGCGCTGCGCACACCGTAGGAGAAGGCGGCCACCTTGATCAAAGGCGAGCCCAGGGTCGCGGAGACCAGCGAGGTCAGGGCCGACAGGTTGGCGGAGGCGTCCGAGACGTGGTTGGAGATCCCGTCGACCTTCCTGAGCTGTTCGTTGGTGGTGCTCACAGTGGTGGTCACTTCGCCGATCAGCGGCGTGGTGCCGTCGCTGATGTCCCGGATTGCCTGGCGCAGCTCGTCAAACACCTTGCCGAGCTTCCAGACCGGTATGGCCAGCAGGGCCACCAGCACCGCGAACACGCCCGCGGCGATCAGACCGGCGATATCTCCACCTGACATGGGCTCAAACGCTCCTATTTGTTGGTTCTTGGCGTACTCCGGTTCCGCGCGCGGCATGGGCGGGCCATCGGCTGCGGGTTCCGGCTAACGACGGCGGGGCGCACCTGGACGCAGGCACCGTACCGCCACTGACAACACCTTACCTACTGAACAGCCCGCGGCGATGCCGCGGGCTGTTCTGCGCCGACCCCGCGCACGGGGACGGCATCTCGCAGGTGCTGTCCCGGGGTTTCACGCCCGGGACAACGGGCCTAGCGAGCGTAGTATTCGACCACCAGCTGCTCTTCGCAGGTCACGGGGACCTCGGAGCGCTTGGGGCGGCGGACCAGGCGGGCCTGCAGCTTCTCCAAAGCGACATCCAGGTACGCCGGAACGTTGGGGAGCACGTCGCGGTGAGCGCCGGCAGCTGCCACCTGGAACGGGGGCATCTTCTCGGAGCGCTCGTGGACGTGGATCAGCTGGCCTTCGGAAACGCGGAAGGACGGGCGGTCCACGCGCTTGCCGTCAACCATGATGTGGCGGTGCACCACCAGCTGGCGGGCCTGGGCAATCGTGCGGGCAAAGCCGGCACGCAGCACCAGGGCGTCAAGACGCATTTCCAGCAGCTCGATCAGGTTTTCACCGGTCAGGCCGGCGGTGTTGCGGGCTTCCTCGAAGACACGGGTCATCTGTGCTTCGCGGATGCCGTACTGGGCACGCAGACGCTGCTTCTCGCGCAGACGTACGGCGTAGTCACTGTCCTGCTTGCGGCGGGCGCGTCCGTGCTGGCCGGGGCCGTACGGGCGACGCTCCATGTACTTCTCAGCCTTGGGCGTCAGGGCAATGCCAAGGGCACGCGAAATGCGGACCTTGCGGCGGGCTCGTGTGTTGTTAGCCACGATGTCCTTCCAGTTATGTGCGGTGCAATGGTTTGCTGGCCTCCATGTATCGGAGAGCGTTGGTCAACCGCTACCTTCAGCTACAGTCCGTTCGCGGCACGCGTCTGGCCCCACCTCTGATGTGATCCGGGGTTTGACGGCGCGTGAAGAACGGCTTGCCAGTCAGCCAACCATTCTAGCAGCAGCTCGGGTTGCTGCCGCACGCGTCCGGGTGCCGGCTTCCGGCCGCCGCCATTCGTGCGGAGGGGCGGCTTTGCCTAGGCTGGGTCCATGCGAGCCATTTTGCAGCGCGCCAGCCGCGCCAGCGTCAGTGTCGACGGCGCCGTGGTGGGCGCCCTGCCAGGTCCCGGACTGGTGGTGCTGGTCGGCGCCACCCACACCGACACCCCTGACGACGCCGTGGCGCTGGCGCAGAAGACCTGGCAGCTGCGGATCCTCGACGGCGAGCAGTCGTGTGCCACGGCCGGCGCCCCGCTGCTGGTGGTCAGCCAGTTCACCCTGTACGCCGATACCCGCCGCGGCCGGCGGCCGTCCTGGTCGGCGGCCGCCCCGGCGGCGGTCGGCGAACCCTTGGTGGAGGACTTCGTGGCGGCGCTGCGGGTGCTCGGCGCGCAAGTCGAAACCGGAGTGTTCGGCGCCATGATGGAGCTGGAGCTGGTGAATTCGGGCCCGTTTACCATCAGCCTGGACACGGAGGACTTCGGCAAGCCGCGCCGCGATTAGGTTTTGCACGGCCGGGCACCGCCGTCGTTGGAGCCCGGGCACCGCCGTCGTTATCCGCCGCGGATGATCTTCCGCAGCCGGTCCACCCGGGCGGAGATCTCCCGCTCGGCGCCGTTGGTGGTCGGTTCGTAGTAGTTCCGGCCCACCAGGTCGTCGGGTGCGTACTGCTGGGTGGCGATCCCGTGCGGGGCATCGTGCGAGTACACGTAGCCCTTCCCGTGGCCCATCCCCTTGGCGCCGGCGTAGTGGGAGTCGCGCAGGTGCACGGGAACTCCCTGGCCGCGTCCGGCGCGCACGTCCGCCACTGCCGCGTTGATCGCCAGGTAGCAGGCCGGCGACTTCGGTGCGGTGGCGATGTGGACCACGGCCTGGGCCAGCACCAGCCGGGCCTCGGGCATGCCGATCAGCTGCACGGCCTGGGCGGCGGCGACGGCCGTCTGCAGCGCGGTGGGGTCGGCCATGCCGACGTCTTCGGACGCATGGACTACGATCCGGCGGGCCACGAACCGCGGGTCCTCCCCCGCCTCCAGCATCCGGGCCATGTAGTGCAGCGCCGCGTCCACGTCGGAACCGCGCATCGACTTGATGAAGGCGCTGGTGATGTCGTAGTGCTGGTCGCCGGCCCGGTCGTAGCGCAGCGCGGCACGGTCCATGGCACGCTCGGCATGGGCGAGCTCGACGAGGACCGGGGCGCCGTCCTCGCCGGTTCCGCCGGACTCGCCCCAGGCCACTCCGGCGGCGGCTTCCAGCGCGGTGAGGCCGCGGCGCGCGTCGCCGGCGGCCAGCCGCACGAGGTGTTCCAGTGCCTCGTCGCTCAGGGCCACCCGCCCGGCCAGCCCGCGCTCGTCCGCCACGGCCCGCACCAGCAGGGACTCGATGTCGTCGGCGGTCAGCGGCTGCAGCGTCAGCAGCAGCGAGCGGGACAGCAGCGGCGAGACCACGGAGAACGACGGGTTCTCGGTGGTCGCGGCGACCAGCACCACCCAGCGGTTCTCGACGCCGGGCAGCAGCGCGTCCTGCTGCGCCTTGTTGAAGCGGTGGATCTCGTCCAGGAACAGCACGGTGGTAATCCGGTGCAAGTCGCGGGCGGTCAGGGCCTCGTCCATCACCCGGCGCACGTCCTTGACGCCGGCGGTGATGGCGGAGAGCTCCACGAACTTGCGGCCGGGACCGCGGGCGATCACGTGCGCCAAGGTGGTCTTGCCGGTGCCCGGCGGGCCCCACAGGATCACCGAGGACGGCCCCGCCGGTCCGGTGGCCGCACCGCCGGCGGCCAGCAGCCGCAGCGGCGATCCCGACTGGAGCAGGTGCTGCTGGCCGACCACGTCGTCCAGCGTGCGCGGCCGCATCCGGACCGCCAGCGGGCTGCGCGGACGCCCGGATCCGGCGTCGGCCTCGCCGTCGGAATCCGGTCCCCGGCCGTCGCCGTCGTAGTCTTCATCGTCGCCCGCGGCGGCACTGAACAAGTCACTCACACGTCAAGGCTATCGTTGCACCCTGACGCCCGGGGACCGGCCGCGCTATTCCCTAAAAGTCGATGCGCATCACGGCGCGGCGGGGCGTGGGGCGTGTGACCTCCCGGAACCCCGCGGCGCTGAAGATACTGTGGCTGCCCACGTACAGTTCGCCCCACGTCAGCCGCTGCCCGGGCTTGGGGATGAGCGGGTAGCCCTCGATGGCGCGGGCGCCGTTCTCCTTTGCCCAGGCGGCGGCCGCGGAAGCCAGGGCCCGGCTGATGCCGCGGCGCCGGAAGCCGGTCCTGGTGGTGAAGCACACCGCCGCCCACACCGTCCCGTCGTCGGGGTCTTCGTCGCGTCCGGCCCACACCACTCTGCTGGTGCTCAGGCGCCGGTAGGCCGTCCGGGGTTCCACGGCGCACCAGCCGGCCGGCTCGCCGTCCAGATAGGCCACCAGGCCGCTGGTGGAACCGGCCTCTGGATCACCGCACCGGGTTTCGGCCCGGAGCCGGAAAGCCCGTTCCTCGACCAGCTCCTCCCGCCACCGGGCCGCCGGGGTCTGGAACCACTGGCATTGGCAACGCGCCGCTTCGCCGCGGGTGCCGAAGACTGCCTGCAGGTCCTCCCAGGAGGCTTGGTTTGCGGGGACGACGGCGACGCCGGCGCCGGTAGCTGTCTGCATGCTCCCAGCAGACAGCACGGCGGGCACGCACCGCAAGGGGCGCGCGCCCGCCGTCGTACGTCAGGGACGGATCAGTGCCCGGCTACTCCGCCTTGGCCCCGGCCTCCTTGGCCGCGTCCTTGGGCTGCGGCTTGGCGTCGACGCCGGCTTCCTTGCGCTGCTGCGGCGTGATCGGTGCCGGCGCCGCGGTCAGCGGGTCGTAGCCGCCGCCGGTCTTCGGGAAAGCGATGACCTCGCGGATGGACTCCTCGCCGGCCATCAGGGCGACCACACGGTCCCAGCCGAAGGCGATGCCGCCGTGCGGCGGGGCGCCGTACTTGAAGCCCTCCAGCAGGAAGCCGAACTTGGTCTGCGCGGACTCCTTGTCCAGCCCCATCACCTTGAACACGCGTTCCTGCATGTCCCGCTGGTGGATACGGATGGAGCCTCCCCCGATTTCGTTGCCGTTGCAAACGATGTCGTAGGCGTAGGACAGCGCCGACTCCGGGTCGGTGTCGAACGTGTCCATGAACTCCGGCTTCGGCGAGGTGAAGGCGTGGTGCACGGCCGTCCACTTGCCGCCGCCCACGGCCACGTCGCCGGAGGCGACGGCCGCCTCGGCAGGCTCGAACATGGGCGCGTCGACCACCCAGACGAACGCCCAGTCGCCCTCGTTGATCAGGCCGGTGCGGTGGCCGATTTCCACGCGAGCCGCACCCAGCAGCGCTCGCGAGGCGGCACGGTCGCCGGCCGCGAAGAAAATGCAGTCGCCGGGGTTGGCGCCCACGGTGCCCGCGAGGTTCTCGCGCTCGAAGTCGGTGAGGTTCTTGGCCACCGGGCCGGTCAGCTCCCCGTCCTCCTGGACCAGCACGTAGGCGAGGCCCTTGGCGCCGCGCTGCTTGGCCCACTCCTGCCAGGCGTCCAGGGTGCGGCGGGCCTGCGAGGCCCCGCCGGGCATCACCACCGCACCCACGTAGGGCGCTTGGAAGACTCGGAACGTGGTGTCCTTGAAGAATTCGGTCAGCTCGGTCAGTTCCTGGCCAAACCGCAGGTCCGGCTTGTCCGAACCGTACTTGTCCATCGCCTCGGCGTAGGTCATCCGCGGGATCGGGGTGCTGATTTCGACGCCGATCAGCCGCCACAGGGCCTGCACGATCCGCTCGCCCAGGGCGATGATGTCGTCCTGGTCCACGAAGCTGGCCTCGATGTCCAGCTGGGTGAACTCCGGCTGGCGGTCGGCGCGGAAGTCCTCGTCGCGGTAGCAGCGGGCAATCTGGTAGTACTTCTCGAAGCCGCCCACCTGCAGCAACTGCTTGAACAGCTGCGGGGACTGCGGCAGCGCGTACCAGGCCCCCGGGGCCAGGCGCGCCGGGACCAGGAAGTCGCGGGCGCCTTCGGGCGTCGAGCGGGTCAGCGTCGGGGTCTCGATCTCCACGAATCCGTCGCCGTGCAGGAGTTCGCGCGCCACCCGGTTGGCTTCCGAGCGCAGCCGCAGCGCCTTCGAGGGGCCCGGCCGGCGCAGGTCCAGGTAGCGGTGCTTGAGGCGGGCCTCCTCGCCCACCTCCACATGCTCGTCCACCTGGAACGGCAGCGGGTCGGCGGTGTTGAGGACGACGACGTCCTCGGCCATGACCTCCACCTCACCGGTGGCGAGGGCCGGGTTCTCATTGCCCTCCGGGCGCTTCTCCACGGTGCCCTTGATCTGCAGCACGTATTCATTGCGGAGCGAATGGAACACGTCCTCCTCGCGGACTACTACCTGCGCCACACCGGAGGCGTCGCGCAGGTCAAGGAACGCCACACCACCGTGGTCGCGGCGGCGGGCCACCCAGCCGGCGAGGGTAACGGTTTGTCCGATGTGCTCGGCCCTGAGGGTGCCGAGGTCGTGTGTGCGCAGCACAACAGTCCTTCCGGTAGAACGATTCGCTCATCTGTTCGCCGCCCGCTGTTTACCTGGTGCGGCGGCGGGGTACGGCTATGGTGAGTGGAGATGTAGACGAGTTTACCGTTGATCAAGCTGCGCCCCGGACCTCGGCTGCCGTCGCGCGAGGGGAAATGGCCCGGACCGGCCGGCCGGCGCGGGGCGCAGCGGGCAAGGAGCTGGAGCAACTGTGAGTAGTGAATCGTCGCTGGAACGCCGCCTCGGCGGGGTCGACGCGACCACCGTGGGCGTCGGATCCATGATCGGTGCCGGCGTTTTCGTGGTGTTTGGTCCCGCGGCCGCCGCGGCCGGTTCGTGGCTGCCGCTGGCGCTGGGCATCGCGGCGTTCGTGGCCTATTGCAACGCGGCGGCGACTGCGCAGCTGGCCGCCCTCTACCCCACCAGCGGCGGCACGTACATTTACGGACGGAAGCGGCTGGGCGAATGGCCCGGCTTCCTGGCCGGCTGGAGCTTCGTGACCGGCAAGATTGCCTCCTGCGCGGCCATGGCCCTGACCTTCGGCCTCTACGTTTTCCCGGAGTATGCCACGGCCGCTGCCGTGGCCGCGGTCGTCGTGCTGACCTCGATCAACCTGCTGGGCATCACCCGGACCGCTTGGGTGACCCGGTGGATCGTGTCGTTCGTGGCCGCCGTGCTGGTGTTCGCGGTCGTTGTGGCCTTCGACGCCGATCCGGTCGGGGTCCCGGGCGGGCAGATCGCCGCGTCCCCGTATGGTGTGCTGCAGGCCGCGGGGCTGTTCTTCTTCGCCTTCGCCGGCTACGCCAGAATCGCCACCATGGGCGAAGAGATCCGGGAACCAAAGAAGCTGATTCCGCTCGCTATTTTCTCCGCGCTGCTGATTACCTTCGTGCTCTACGTGCTGATCGGCCTGGGACTGCTGCGCTACCTGGGACCCGAGCTGCTGGCGGAGAGCGATGCCCCGCTGCGCGCCGTCATGGAGGAGGTCGGCGGCGGCGTGGGCACCACGGCCATGGGCATCGCAGTCGCCCTCGCCAGCCTGGGCGCCCTGCTGGCGCTGATCGCCGGTGTCGGCCGGACCACGTTCGCCATGGCCCGGGAAGGCGACCTGCCGCGCGTCTTCGCCACGGTGGGCACCCGGTTCAAGGTTCCGTGGGTGGCGGACCTGGTGGTGGCCGCCGTCGTCATTTTCCTGCTGCTCACCCAGGATGTGCTCGCCGTGGTGGGGCTCTCCAGCTTCGGCGTGCTGATTTACTACAGCGTCACGAATGCGGCCGCCCTCACCCTCGACGAGCGGCCCTGGCACGCGCCGAAACTGCTGAATGTCGCAGGGCTCCTCGGCTGCCTGCTGCTGGCCTTCACCCTGCCGGTCACGTCCGTGGTGATGATGCTGGCCGTGCATACGTCGCCGCGGGTGGACGGCAAGCTCATCATGGACAAGCTGGATCAGATGAAGACGGATCCGGCGGTGTGCGCCGCCGTCGAGGCCCAGAACGTG